>NZ_DDYV01000163.1:0-2519 GCF_002348205.1 Desulfobacter sp. UBA2225
TGATCTGCCATTTACCGGTACGAACGGGAGTGGCGCCGGCTTTAAGCGTACCGGATTTCATGCCTTTTTTGCCGTCCATATTTTTACCATCGTCGCTTTTTTTCCAGATGGGAAGGCCCCATTCTTCGAACAGATCTACGGAATCGTCAACGTGACGGCCAAGGTCAAAGATCAAGTCTTCACGAACAATACCCATCAGGTCGTTACGAACCATGCGGACATAGTCTTCAGGTTTGTTGGAGCCGATGTAGGTGTTGATGGCGGACAGACCCTGGGCAACAGCGCCGGATCTTTCAAGAGCGGCTTTGTCGACAAGCAGGATTTTGGTGTCGTCGTCAGCCCATTTTTTGATCTCAAATGCAGTACCGCAGGCAGCCATGCCACCGCCGATGATCAGAACATCAACGTCTCTCTTCTCTACCTCTGGCTCTCTAACGGTTTTAATTTCACCAGCAGGTTTGTTAGGTAATGCCATTATATACCTCCAAAAATTTTATAAGTATCAGAATTAAATTTAAGCAACCTATGCCCGCTCGGCTGCAGCTGGCGCTTTCAGTTCCATACCATCGGCTTCCTGAGTAGACAGCAGGCCTGAATACAGGTCTTTGCCCTTCAGATTTTCATAAGCGTTGGCTTCGCCTTCGGGAGTGGTTCTGATGGGAAACTTGAAGCGTTTTACAACGCCGTTTCTGAACTTACAAGTCCACATAATGTCCTCAGTACCCATCATGGGCTGTACGGATGCGCCCATGGGCACGAAGTCAGAGTAGCCTCTTACTTCAATGGCCTGGGAGGGGCAGATTTTTACGCAAGAGTAGCATTCCCAGCACTGATCCGGTTCTTGGTTGTAAGCTTTCATTGCAGTTGCATCCAGAACCATCAGGTCATTGGGGCAGATGTACATGCATGCGGTTTTATCCCCGCCTTTACAGCCGTCACATTTTTCTGCGATTACAAAAGATGGCATTTAAAATACCTCCATAAAATGTAGGTTAATCAAAATTGCACAAATACCGTTGTGCGACAATTTATATCTATCTAGATTAAGGCCCGTCAAAAAAATGAAAGGCCTGTAATTTAAAATATTTGGATTCCGAGGAAGATGGGTCTGCTCAGTTTTGAATCCTATCAAATAAGCCTTCTTCCTCAAAACAAATGATATGGGAATAACACCCTGACAAGGTCTGTGTCAAGAAAATTCAAAAAAAATGATTTAATGATTTCTTCAATTTTTTTGAATGATTATTCCTTTGACAATATATATGTTTTTTTGGACAAGTTCTGCACTATATCTTGTGAATGCATCCATTAAAATCATCTGGAAAAACCGGTTGGATCCTGGTAGTTTATCCGCCGACGATTATTAATCACCCATTTTATAGTATAATTTTAAAATAATAAAGGAAAAAAAATGAACGATGAGATGTTGCCGGTCGGCTTGGATGACCTTATGCAATTCAACTGCAGTGCGGATAATCCTTGTTTTAATGAGTGCTGCAGGGATCTGAATCAGGCACTGACCCCCTATGATATTCTGAGAATGAAAAATGCTGTAAATTTGCCGTCCGGACAGTTTCTGCGGGAATATACATCCCGGCATACCGGTCCCGGTTCCGGTCTGCCGGTGATTACCTTTAAGGCCAATCCAGCCACCGGCCATGCCTGCCCCTTTGTCACGGATTCAGGGTGTTCCATATATCATGACCGCCCCGCATCATGCCGCATGTACCCTTTGGCGCGTGCCGTTGTAAAGGACAGGGGCACCGGGCAATATGTCGAGTATTTTGCTTTGATTGAAGAAGAGCACTGCAAAGGATTTGGCGGCCGTGATAATAAAACCGTGGCCCAATGGCTCCAAGGTCAGAATGTGGTCGACCACAATACGGAAAATGATAAAATTCTTGACCTGATCAGTCTTAAAAACCAGATCCGGCCCGGAAAACTGCAAGGTGCTGAAGAAGATATTTTTTACATGGCTTTGTATGATCTGGATGATTTCAAAATTCAGATTAATGAAAAAGGGCTTCTTGCCTCAACGAATCTTCCTGTGGAATATGTGCAGAAGGTTGTGGCTGATGACCTAAGCCTGCTTAATTTCGGTATTGCCTGGATAAAATACCAGTTGTTTGGCAAAGATTTGGAAATTCAGGGCTGAAAATTATGGACATCAAAGGAAAAGTGGCTCTGGTGCTTGGGGCGGTCAAAGGAATCGGCAAAGGCATTGGCCTGGACCTTGCCCGGCAGGGGGCAAGCCTTATCCTTACCCGCCATGACTGGCCGGATGCCTTTTGTGATATGGAGGCAGCGTTTGGAAAGACAGGTGCCCAGCATAATATAATAAATGCAGATTTGCGTAAAACTGATGAACTTGACGGTCTGGCAAAGTTTATAAAAGATCGGTATGGACGCCTGGACATTCTGGTGAATAACATTGAACGCGGCGGATGGCCTACGGTTCACGGCACATATGTTGAAGATCAGTGGGATTTGGAGATTGAAACAACGCTTAAAGCCAAACG
>NZ_DDYV01000039.1:0-9053 GCF_002348205.1 Desulfobacter sp. UBA2225
CAGGGTATGGCGGATGTCCAGGTTGGAGAAGGCCTCGTCCAGGATCAAACAGGGCGCATCCTGGGCCAGGGCCCTGGCAAATACCACACGCTGGCGTTCCCCGCCGGACAACTCAGTAACACGGCGAAGGGAAAAATCGCTGATCCCCGTGGCAGCCATGGCCTGGTCCACCAGTTCCCGGTCCCTTGCTTCAGGCGCACTGAACCGGCCCAGGTGGGGATACCGGCCCATCATCACCACCTGGGCCACGGTAAAGGGAAAATTTACCCGGAAATCCTGGGGCACCAGCGCACATTTTTTCGCCAGTTCGCCAACGTTTAAATCATCCAGGGGCCTGCCGTCGAGCAGGATATTGCCATTCTGCGGTTTCAAATGTCCTGTAATCAGGTCAAGCAGAGTGGTTTTTCCACTGCCGTTGGGTCCAAGCACACCATGGAAGCACCCGGTCTCCATTTCCAGGCTGATCCCCGAAAAAATGGCGCGGTTCTCATAGGAAAAACAGATATCCGTTAATGTATATCCCATGGGCATTAAACCCGATGTTTTCCGGAAAACTGCCGTTTAAACACATAACAGAAAAACGGTCCCCCAATCAATGCGGTGAGCACACCAATGGGCAATTCCGAGGGCAGTACGGCCCGGGTAAAGGTATCTGCGCACAGCAGCAGCACCGCCCCGGCCAGAAGGGAAACCGGCATCAGCCACTGGTTGTCCGCTCCCACAATCGCGCGCATCATATGGGGCACCAAAAGTCCCACAAATCCGATGATGCCCGAGACGGACACGCACACTGCCGCCATGAGTGACGCGGCGGCCAAAAGAATCAGACGGGATTTTTTCACATCCACGCCAAGGGAAGCGGCAGCCCGGTCCCCCAAAGCCATAAGATTCAAGTCCCGGCCAAAACAGAGGCACACCACGGCGCCTATGCCCACAAAGACAAGGGAAAGTCCCACATCCATCCAGGTTTTGGCGGCAAAACTGCCCATGAGCCAGAAAATAATCACCGAGACCCGTTCATCCGCCGCATATTTTAAGAAACTGATCCCGGCTGAAAGAATAGCGGCAACGATAATACCCGAAAGAATCAAATTGTTGGATGAATACCCGCCGGCAGAGCCGCCGGACAGGTAGAGCACCACGGCCAACGTCATAACGGCACCGGCAAAGGCGCACAGCCCCACACTCACCCCCTGGAAGTAACTCATGTTGAAAAAAAAGGCCGCACAGGCCCCAAAGGCGGCACCTGCTGAAATGCCAAGGGTATAGGGATCTGCTAGCGGATTTCTCAAAATTCCCTGGAACACCACCCCGGAAACAGAGAGCCCGGCGCCCACAATGGCAGCCGTCAAAATTCTGGGAAGGCGTACATCCCAGATAATGGCCGAAGCCAGCGCATCCGCAGGGCCCCGGTCGCAAAGCTTTTCCCAGATTACGGCCAGCACCTGCACAAAAGGCAGACGAACCACCCCCATGGCGGTAGACACAACAATCATCGCGCCCAGCAGTAAACCAAGAACAATGGCCATCCGGGCGGGGGCGCTTTTTATGCCTGTTACGGCCGGCAATGCGTCATTGCCTTTGCCAGTTGACCTACCCAGATGTCGACAAATTCATCATATTCAGCAGTGCCTTTAAGCACGGTCTGGCAGGAAAATCCAGCCTTGGTGAGCCGGGATTTCCAGGAATCTTCTTCGTCGCCGGCCATATCATTTTTGGCATGATCACCCGCAACCGACATAAAGGGCATTAACCAGACTTTTCCAGTCTTTCTTTCCTTAAGCCAGGCAATGACATCCCCAAGTTCAGGATACCCTTCCACGGTGCCCATGATAATGTTGGGGTCTTTTTGCTGAAGCTGCCAGTTCATAGCAGAATAATAAATATTCCCCGGATGGTGGGTGCCATGCCCCATGAGTACCACAGCATCATTGGCCTTACGGGCCTTGGGCAGCGTGGCAAAGATAGCGTCAATCGCTTTGGCAACCGTGTCCTGGGCCCCCAGCATGGGAAATCCCAAAATGAGCCGGTCAAAACCGCCGGGCATGGCTTTAAAACCATTCACGGTCATGGCCAACTCATGGTACTCTTCTCCCGGAATGGTATGAAGGGACTGCACTGCCACATGGGTGTATCCTTCATCCATCATTTTGGCCAGTGCCTGGGCCGGGGAAAGAATAATCTCCCCCTGCCCGGCCAGTTTATGACGGATGATATGAGAGGTATAGGCCCAGCGCACATCAACACCGGGAAACGCTTTTTTCACTTTTGCCTCAATGTGTTGAAAAGAGACCTTTGCAGAGGCTTCGCTGGTACCGAACGCCACCAGCAGAATGCCTTTTTTCATCTCGCGTGCTTCTTTGTGAGCATATGCATTTGCTGCACACAAGACCATGGCCAAAACAACTGCTGCGTAAATCAATTTTTTCATACAACCTCCTCCTGATTTTCCTGGATGTTAAACATGGCGCAACGCAAGCCATCCAGCACCGGCGCCGCATTAAAAACAAAAACCGGCAGGAACATGTTTGCCCATACACGCCTGCCGCCATACTCCTTTAAGGAGGCGATCCCGCAGATAGGAGACCCAAAAAAACAAAACAGCCCTTCAAGCCTTTTATCGACTTGAAGGGCTGCACCCAGTTTTCTTGGCCCTGTAATATTTATGTCTGCGTCGGCAATTCCCTTTGCATAACGCACATCATCAGCTCAGGCAGGTCTTCTGGCTCCCGGATCATCCAAATACCTGCGCCTTCCCATACGCTTTAAAAAAACGAACAGTGACATTATGCAGGTTTTGTCCCCGGTTACAGCGGCGGGACCGCTCCCGATTCTCACGGGATTCCCTGTTAGGCCCAAACAGGCACCTCAACACAAGAGGCATGATTGCGCAATAAAATGCTCCTGTCAAGCGGACTTTGGGAGGAAAACAGCGCGGTAGGGTGGGCACGCTTTTTGTGCCCACCGGTTGTCCATAAACTTGAGCCCATCTGATTTATCGTTCAGGCACAAGCTGTTATACGTATTACCTGGCTTATTGCTTAGAGATTCTGTAGGAAAAATCGAACAACATTTCTGCGTGATTTATACGCCTGATCTACATCAGGAATTATTTCCACCTCGCCCTCCCTACCTAGATTAGAAAATGAGTCCATGATCTTAATTGGAACTTCTAACCTGTCCCAACCATGAAACGCCCCTTCATATGCAATCACCTCAAGGAGAGGTTGTTCTTCTGAGTCCAAACTGTCCTTCAAGGCAAAGCAAGGTCCGGATCCATTATCATAATCATCTTCTTCTCCAATTTGAATTAAAAGTGGAGACCCTGTTAAGTCACTGAATTTTAATCCTGGAATCGAAGAATCAGGGCTGTATGCGTAACATACAGGATAATGAGCAACATGTGCTGCAAAACGCAGATTCCCTCCAAACTGTGCGGCATAATGTTTCGTAGCAGAAGCCATTGTCACTACACCACCCCAGGAAAATCCCAGAACACCAATGCGGTCCGGGTCTATATTTGAATGTTCCGACAAAAATTTAAGAGCACCAAATGCATCAGGACAATTAAAAAAAGGGAGCGAGGGACGATCTGCGGCACTGTTTATCCCTCGCGCTTCCCACATATCGATCTCAAAGGTGGCGATACCAGCAGCGTTAAGTGCTCTGGCATAGAAATCGCCCCGAGAATCAACCCCTGCCGACCCATGCAGAATTACCACAGCAGGAAGATTTTTTGCTATGAAACGCTTTTTTCTCGATTGACAAGCGACTGGTAATTTTAATTTGCCTTTTACAGTGATCTCTTCCGGAGGTTTCTGCTCTATATCTAATATCTGAAACTCTTCAAAAGATATCACTGGTTGCCAATCTACCGGACACCCCTTTTCCTCAAAAGCATGGGATACTTGCAAGAAACTGAAAACAAATCCGTAAGCTAACAAAATAACCATTTTTTTTGATAACATAACCCCTCCCCTTTTCTGTTCACGAACAATATAAAGTTAAAAATAGGAACGGAACGAAATTCAACTCCTTATTAAATTTTAGATGATGCGTAAAATATTCTAAAAACTAAAATCACTCAAAACATATTTCGCCTGTTAGTTCAAATTTATTTTCGTTATCGCCTTCGCAAGTATTTATGTGACCATTCGCCTCCACTGCAGCGCTACTGACGTTCGTAAAAAATCCTTTGCCTTTCACAATGTTAGTGATTAATTCATGAACTTGGCAGTAACATGGTAAACCGTCTTCCCCGCATTCAATATTCTCTGGATTGACGATGACTGCTACATCCTCAAAGGATTCAAACATACTCCCATCTTTAAAGGTGGCTGTATGTGTCAGGTAAGTGACACCCGGAGTAGAGCTATTGATAACTCTTCCGAAAAGATACCCGCTTTCTTTGAATGCCTTATTACCATTTTGGTCAAACAACTGAAGGGTGATGCATCCCTGCTGCGTTATTTCATCTAAGGCGTTTATCGTCTTTACTGTTCCTTTTACCTTGTAACAAGTATCGGAAAAAGCAATTCCGCACCAAGCAATAAACAGCAAAAATGAAAAAACCAATATCTTTTTCTTCACGTAAATTCCCTCCTTCTAATGTTAAAGTTGATTCTAAATTTTTATCACCGATCTAAATAGAAATCTATCAGGGAAAACCTTAATTTCTAATTTTTTTTTGGAGGGATATACGTTATCAGGTGTCAGCAATCACGGAATCTGCCGGGGCGCGTCCTTGTTGAAAACGCTTTTAATTTTTGCAAAAAGCATTTTAACACCCCGCCATATTTTAGGCAGCAGCCACACAATCAGGCAAATAAATCCAATCAGGAGCATCAAAAATAAAATGGGATAGTGAAGCGCAGTCAGGATACCGCCGATGACGAGCACATCTTCGAGTATCGAAGCAGTCCAGTTGGAGAAGGGTTCCGGGGAGGTGTTGATCAGAAGCCTGGAACCCGATTTTGTCAAATGGCTGCCCGTGGCCAGACCGCCGCCCAGGATTCCGGCGGCAAGGGCCAAAGAAGGGTTGACATCGCCCACAGCACCTGCGGCAATCATCACGCCGGCAGGAATCCGGATAAAGGTGTGAATGGCATCCCACCCCGAATCCACCCCGGGGGTTTTATCCGCAAAAAACTCGACACAATACATGAATCCGGACGCCCACAGCACCACAGGGTCGGATAAAATTTCAAGCCCCTGGGGCAGCACCAGGTTTCCGGTGGCATCCAGAATACCCAAAACAAATACCGTGGCATACAGGTTGATTCCGCTGGCCCATGCAGCGCCCATGCTCAATGATATGGTTTTAATAATCTGATCAAAGCAATCCATGATTTAAGCCCCTTTCACCGATCACGGTTAATCCAGCCTTGCTTCCTAAAAATCAACTATCCTGGAAATCGTTTATCTGAAACACTATCACATCAACCTGGACAACGCCATACGATTCCCTTTTTGGGGCTTGGTCATAACATCGGCCANNTCCTCAACCCAACCTACCAAAAATTGGGATGGCCTAAAATATGAGCAAGGCCCCTTTTTGAATTGAATCTCCACCCTGTTTATTTCTCCAGGATAGTGTTAAATATCGGGGACAACAATAACATCAAACCCTTTTATACGAGGAGAGTGCAGGCAATGGCAGAGAACACAGCCCAATATGGATGGGATGGATCAATGGGGATTTCTCTTTATGATAAGATCCGGCAGGATATGAAAGCCGCCATGCGTAAAAAAGATACAGCCGTAAGAGATACCATGCGCCTGATCATGGGGGCGTTCCCCGAAATCACTGTTCCCATAACCCTTGAGAGCGGGAAAAAATCCACCCGGGCAAAAACGCCGGAAGAGATCACGGATGAGGATATCCATAACATCATCCGAAAATTCGTCAAATCTGAAAAAACCGTGCTGGAGATTAAAAAAGAAACATCTTCTGATTATCTGGAACTTTTAGAATCTTATCTGCCCAAAATGGCCACCACAGAACAGATTGAAGCCTGGATCAAAAGCAATGTGGACTTTTCCGCCATTAAAAGCCCCATGCAGGCCATGGGCGCTGTTATGAAACATTTTGGTAAACTGGCTGACGGGAACCAGGTCAAGGACGTTCTCCAGGGGATGACCGTCGAAAAATAATCTTTCATGGATCGTTCAACGTTAAATTATTACAGTCAAAATGCCTTAAAAGTGGCTGAAAGATATGAATCTGGTGATGTCAGACAACTGCATGACTTTCTTTCATCCAGCCTGAAACCAGGCGGCAAACTTCTGGAGCTTGGGTGCGGCTCCGGCAGGGATGCCGCCTTTATGGTCAGCCAGGGATTCAAGGTGCTGGCGACCGATGGCTGCGCATCAATGGTACAACAGGCAAAACTGCACCACCCCGAACTTGCCGCGCATCTGCTTCACTTGGAACTGCCGGACGGGCTGTCAAATGGGTTAGGGGTATTTGACGGAATATACGCTATTGCGGTTCTGATGCATCTTTCCGTACAGGAAATTGAAAAAACAATTTTAGGCGTTAATTCTCTTTTGGCAGCAAAGGGCCGGTTTATATTTTCAGTCCCGGCCCGGCGGGATGAAGTCATGACAAACACCTTTGACTCTAAAGGTCGGCGATTCACGGCACTCTCACCGGATGGGTGGACAGATTTATGCCTGAAATACAACCTGCAGCTTGTCCGGACCATGATCTCCGAGGATGGTCTGGGAAGAGACGGGGTTGCCTGGATGAACTGTCTGGCACAAAAGCCTTAAGCTGATCTGAAATATGCCCTTGGGCTGGGGGAATAACACTCAGGCCTGTTTCTTTGCTATTTATTTTTGGCAACATGCCGTTCAAAACGGCATAGACTACTCTTCAAAAGAACGCCAACCGCCGCCCAGTGCCTTGTAAAGTCGGACGGCGTTCCGGCTTACCGTGCCTTCGCTTACGACGAGCTTTTCCTGGAAGCTGAGCAGCGAACGCTGTGCATCAAGCACATTGTTGAAGTCGGAAAGACCATTGCGGTACTGATCCTGGGCCAGCTCCTCCGCGGCCCGGGCAGCTTCGACAGCGACCCTGAGCGAAGCGCGACGCTCTTTTTCCTTGCGGTAATCCATCAACGCATCACGCACTTCCTGCACACCATTCAAAACTGCGGATTCATAGGCATACAGGTACTGTTCCTGGACCGCTTCCTGAATCTTGATATTGTTACGGATAGAACCGGAGTAGAATATCGGCCAGCGAATTCCGGGTATAATGCTGTATTTCCCGCTGTCTGACTCGAAAAGTGTAGACGATGCCAAAGACTCCAGGCCGATGGAGCCGGTCAGCGTAAATTTGGGATAGAGATCGGCCACGGCTACACCGATGCGCGCCGTCTGGGCAGCCAGCTCGCGCTCCGCGCGTTGGACATCCGGGCGGCGGCGCAACAGGTCCGCGGGAATGCCATCAAGCGCCAAGTTGGACTGGGGTATCCGGTCGATACCCGGGATTTTCAGATTGCCCGGCACCTCGCCCAACAATACTGAGAGGGCATTTCGGGCACTCTCCAGCCCGGCCTCAAGGATGGGGATCTCGGCCCGCGTACTTTCGAGATTGTAACGTGCCTGTTGCACAGCCAGTCCGCTGCTCAAGCCAGCGTTAAAGCGGTCAGCAAGGATCTCAAAGGTCTCCTGCTGTGCTTCCAGATTGGCCTGGGATACGGTCAGTCGGTGCTGGTAGGTGCGGACGCTGAGATAGGCGATCGCGGTCTCCGCAGCCACACTGACCCGGACGTCATCCAGCCCGACCCGGATCGCTTCCCAATCCGCAACCGCTGCTTCAACCGACCGTCTGGTCCCGCCAAAGAGATCAATTTCCCAGACAGCATCAAATCCGGTGCTGTAGAGGGTGGTGGAACCGGTCTCCGACAGACCGTTTGTCGAAGAATCGAAATGATTGACACTGCCGCTTAGATCGACGGTCGGCCCGTAGGCTGCCTTGGTCCGGGCCAGTTGGGCGCGGGCCTGGCGGACCCGGGCCACGGCCGTCTTAAGATCATGGTTATTGCCCAGGGCCCGTTGGACCATATCGGTCAGCATTGGATCGTTGAATTGTGTCCACCATTGGGCCACATCTACCTCGATATTTCGCGCATCAGGGATGTCCGGCAGACTGGACCGCTGGTAGTCCGGCCCCACTGTCATGCAACCAACCATGAACATCGGCAATAAGAAGAACAACATGGACAGATGCTTGGCTGCCGAACGGTTACGGATGATGTACATCTTTTCCCGGAAGGTCTGGAACAGCACAAAAAGTGCCGGGACCAGCACAATCCCAAACAAGGTGGCGGCCAGCATCCCGAAGAACACCGTGGTGCCGATGGCCTGGCGGCTGGCGGAGCCGGCGCCGCTGGCGAACACCATGGGCAGCACGCCGAGGATGAAAGTGAAAGCAGTCATCAATACCGCACGGAACCGCTGTTTCGCCCCATCGGCAGCCGCATCGATGATTGACAGCCCTTCTTCACGCCGGGTTTTGGAAAATTCAACGATAAGGATCGCATTCTTGCTGGCCAGGCCCACCAACAGAATCACGCCGAGCTGGGCATAAATACTTAAGGGCAGTTTGACCGCCATCAGTCCGGCCAAAGTGCCAAGCACGGCCACCGCAGTTGAAAGGATTACCGGTAACGGCGTGGTCCAGCTTTCATACTGGGCCACAAGAAAAAGATAGGCGAAAATAATGGCCATCAGGAAGATCAGAGTGGCCGATCCTGCGGTGGTGGCTTCCTGGTAGCTCAGTCCCGACCAGTCAAAGGTATAGCCTTCCGGCAGTGCTGTTTTGGCAATTTCGGAAACCTTGGTCATTCCATCGCCGCTGCTGACCATCGGAGCCGTAAAGGCAGTGATGCCGGCTGCCGAGAACTTGTTGTAGCGTTCTATCATTCGCGGCGCAAGGGTGGTTTTCGTCGTAACCAGGCTGCCCAGGGGCACCATGGCGCCGTTGCGGTTCTTTACATGGATATTGTCCAGGGCCTCAAGGTTCTTGCGGTGGGGCCAGTCAG
>NZ_DDYV01000336.1:0-52973 GCF_002348205.1 Desulfobacter sp. UBA2225
TTACCCCACCAACAAGCTAATGGTACGCAAACTCATCTCCAAACAATTGCTTTCAAGAAGAGGCAATCTTTCATCAATCTACTTGTGTAGATCGACTTTATCCGGTATTAGCTACCCTTTCGAATAGTTATCCCAGGCTTGAAGGCAGATTATCTACGTGTTACTCACCCGTGCGCCACTCTACTCGGGACTGCAAGCAATCCCTTTCTCGTTCGACTTGCATGTGTTAAGCACGCCGCCAGCNNGGTCTGCACTTAAAGCTGTTACACTTCCAAGCGCATTGTCATTGACCCGCTCTTTTCTTTTTCACTGACCAATTTTCAAAGATCAAACTTACTGCTCTCAAAAAAAATCTTCCCGGAAACGTTTGCCCTTCCCGTGAAGCCAGAGCAATATCCTTCATTTTCTAATCAATGTCAAATCTTTTTTTAATCAATTTCAAATATTTTTTTCCAGCCGGCCAAAAATATTTGTAACACACTAAAAGATTTGATAAATTTATTTTTCATACAAAATAAAAAAACTAACCTTGGGAATAACGCTGCATGCAGATTTTAATTTAGACAGGTCTCCAAAAACGCCTGCCTCATAAAATCTGACCCGTAGAAAGTCCTGAGCTACACAGGGGATATAAAGCGCTGGGGAAAATCCGTAAAAAGTCCGTCAACACCGGCATTGACTAACCGCATGTAATCATGGGGCGTATTGACCGTAAACAGATTAATACGCTTGCCTGCGGCTTTCAGCGATCTGATATCTGAGAGCGTAACTAGCAACGCGTTTATATTGAGCACCTCAAATTCAGCACTGGTGAACACAGGATCATTAAAGTTTAAGGGCTCCTCATCACGATCCCCTACCAGGGCCTGAATTTCATATCCAGGGGCATGTTGCCGCAGAAATCTAAGCCAGTCGTGGTTGAATGAAGAAAGGGTCACCCGGGCAGGCGCAATACCGGATCGCGCCAGCTCCCTCAGCACCCGGGCCGGATGAAAGTTAGGTTCCGGTTCATTGCCATGATCCTTGAGTTCAATATTGATGCGCCAGTCAAGTTCTTTGGTCAAAACAAGACCGTCGTACAACGTAGGAATGGGTTCTTCTTTAAACGCGGCCAGAATATGTGGGGCAATCTCGGGAACAGTGGCGTAAGGGTCCTTTTGCTCAAACCACCCTCCGGCATCCAGCAATTGCAAGTCAATAAGGGGATGACTGTCCAACCGGTCTATGGCCCCGGGTCCGGGCCAGACTGTTTTTTCAGGTGCCTTGGAGTCATATCCAAACACCTGGGCGGCATTGGTACACCGGGTCAGGGTTTCATCATGGAAAAGCACCAGGTTCCCGTCCCGGGTCAGGACGGCATCTGTTTCCCACCGGTGAGCACCCAGTTTGTGCGCCAGACGGGCAGCCGCCAGGGTATTTTCCGGGGCCAGACTTCTGGCCCCGCGGTGGGCGATAATTTCAACACACCCGGGCATGATTATTCCGAGGCCCTAACCTCCCGGAACCGTATAAGTTTTGCACGTTCCGCTTGAGCAGGTACGTTCCTGGGTATGTACGCCCTGGGCAGAGTTTCCTGACGAACCCATGGCATAGTTGCTGGCCGAGACCACCCGCTGAAACTCCTTGGAACTACATTTGGGGCAGACAACCTCCCGGTCATCTTGTGACCCCATGACTATCACTTCAAAAAATTCTTCGCATTTACTGCATTTGAATTCATATATCGGCATATTCACTCCTTGTATAACGTTTGGATGAGAAGTCACCCATCTGCGACGTTGCATTTTTTTTTTTGCGCCTTGCATCTGGTCAACCTACTCGTCCAAACACGGGGCTTTCGTTCAGGCACTATATTTATATTTTTTATAAGAAAGTCTGGGTAAGTTACTCAGATCTTTCAACCTTTGTTGCGGGCTATGCCCGGCAGTTGAGATATCAACCCATGGTTTTTATATAGTTTACCAAATATAAGCAGTGACAGCGTTTGTCAAGACTCCTGTGCCGTATCAAGAAGTTCCCGGGCATGAACAAGAGTGGCATCGGTGATCCGGCTGCCGCCAATCATCCGGGCAAGTTCCTTGATCCTCTCTTCCTGACAGTTCAAGGGGGTTATGCGGGTGGCTGTTCTACCGTCCGACACCTCTTTGGTTATCCTGAACTGATGGTTGCCGTACCTGGCAATCTGGGCCAGATGGGTAATACAAATTACCTGTTGAACCCGCCCCAATTCTTTAAGTTTAAGCCCGACCTTGTCGGATGTCGCACCGCCAATACCGGCATCCACCTCATCAAAGATCAGGGTCTCAAAGGACTGGCCCCGGCAGAGCACCGCCTTAAGTGCCAGAACAATCCGGGACAGTTCTCCGCCCGAGGCGATTTTTGCCAAAGGCTTTGGGGTTTCCCCGGGGTTTGGACTGAGCAAAAACCGCACCCTGTCCATGCCTGTGATAAATATTTTTTCCTTATCTTCCGTCACAAGTTCGCTGGGATCATCGCATGGGTCGGTAGAAAAATCCACCTCAAAGGAGGCCCGGCCCATTTCAAGAACCCCAAGCTCTGCCTTTGCCTGCCTTGCCAGGGCCAGACCTTCTTTCTGCCGCCGCATGGACAGGGCCTTTGCCTTTTGGCGAATCTGGACCACCAAGCCCTTCTGCTCTTGTTCCAGCTGTTCTATCCGCCCATCAATCCCCTGGATATCAGCCACGGTCTGTGCCATGTTCCGGTATTGCTCAAATATGGTGTCAAGACTGCCCCCATATTTACGTTTAAGTCTTGCGATCTGATCCAGGCGCTGGTCCACCTGATCCAAGGACTGGGGGTCCAGATCAATACCTGCGGCAAAGGATCTGAACTCTGAGACCAGATCCTGAAGTTCATAGGATATTTCGTCCAGGCGCCGGGCCAGGGCTCCCAGTTTTTCATGGGTTCCGCAAAATCGGCCAAACCGGGCAGACAACCCTGAAATCTGATCCAGCACCGAGCCCTCCCGGTCATATAAATCATGCACAGCACCGTTTACAGCTTCAAAAATCTGCCCGGCATTCTGCAGTTGATCGCGTTTTTGAACCAGTTCTTCATCCTCTCCCGGCTGGATATTGGCGGTTTCAATCTCATTCACCTGAAATTGAAGCAGTTCTAATTCCTTTTCAGCCTTTTCCTTTCCGGCCTTTAAACCGGCGATCTCTTTTTTCAAAGGAAGAATCTGCCGGTACAGCGCTGCCACATCTTTTCGTAAATCAAGGGTCTGGGCAAACTCGTCCAGGATATCCAGGTGCTGATCTTCTTTAAGCAATCCCTGGTGGGCATGCTGGCTGGATACACCGGCCAAATTTTCAGTCACCTGTTTTAAAAAATCCAGAGTGGTTTGGCGGGCGTTGATATAAATTTTGCTTTTACCTTCGGCAGAAACCACCCGTCTGATGATCAGGCCTTCTTCAATATCCATATCCTGATCCGCCATGAGCCGGGCAGCATGAGAATCGGGGGCGATGTCAAACACAGCTTCCAGTTCGGCATTGTCCTTTCCGGTACGTACCAGATCAGCCGATGCCCGTGATCCCAAAAGCAAATTTACGGCCTGGATGATAATTGATTTTCCTGCCCCGGTTTCCCCTGTCAGCACAGAAAGGCCGGGACCGAATTCAATGCGCAAATCCTCAATGATCGCAAAGTTTTTTATGACCAGGGCGTGCAGCATAAAATCTCCTTGCCAAAGAAAACCCCATATGAAGCCAGGCGGCAGCCATGGCAGCCACAAGCCTGGGGACCCATAGCCAGAATGCAGGCAGACCCAAAGAGAGAAATAAGGACGGATCCTCAATCATGGCATGATTGACCCCGATGGAGAGATGAAGCCGGGTTAAGATCATGGGTTCATGACTACCGTTTTTTGTCTCTTCAACGATGACGGCAGCCCCGTAAGCCAGACCAAAGACCGCCGCGGTCATCCAAAGCAGCGCACAGGATCGGTCCAGCCCCAGCAACCTTAAAACAGGGGCTGTAATCCGCGTCACAGCCTCGATAATACGAAAGGTTCTTGCCAATTCCATGACCACCATCAACGTCATGATAATGCACAAAATTTTTAAGCACAGCCAGGCCGTGCCTGTGGCCCAGTCAATCAGCATGACGGCAAGCGGGCCCGGTGCCGCCTGCAAAGCCGCCACACCGGCCGGTCCGGCACTGTCGGGATCCACCCCCATGATCCATCCGCAGATCATTGTGACAACAAAGGACATGACCAGGCGGAAGGCAAACGCCGTTGAAAACCGCAATCCTGATTTGGCCTGAACCATGCTTTCCTGAATCAGATTATGGGAGATCAGGGTAAACACGGCGATCAGGATCATATGCGCCATGGAAAAGGACATAACAGACAGGGCAGCCACAGTGCCGTAGATACCTGTAAAAAGGCCGATAACCAGAACAATGGCCGCAGATGCGGGTAGATGGATCATGCTCATCATGGGCTGTAAAAGAAAATCAAGGTGGTGCAAAAGCTGATAATGCACCATTAACGCCGTTGCAAAGGAGATCGGCACAAGAATTTTAACCAGCCAGATCAGGCCGTCCCACCCTTTTTTCAAACCTGCTTTAATTGCGGCCAGTACTCGCTTAAACACGCGGGATTCAGGCGTTCGGGGAGCCGGATGAGGCATCTTGGGGCGTATCCAGATTCTTTTTCACGGTATCATTGACGGTCTTGTAAACATCCTTGAAAGATTCATGGACGTTGGAAGGCGACAGCCGGCCCATCTCAATGAACTTGACTATAATTTCCTTAGTGACTCGGAGTATGTGTTCGTCAACGGATTTCATAACTGGCTGAATACCAGAACCATTTGATAAGGTCAATATTTGACTTGAATTTGTGTTGCCATGTATTTTTAAATGTTTATAATACTATTTTCTTCTTAAACATTATTCAGTATAAAGGCGGCGTTGCACAATGAGCGAAAACCCCATGGACCATAACGACATCCACATTCTTGACCGGGACGGCAAGCAGATCATCCTTATCGGAACAGCCCATGTATCCCGGCACAGCGCCCAGCTGGTTTTGGACACCATAGAATCAGAACAGCCTGACACCGTATGTGTGGAGTTGTGCAGCAATCGACTGGCTGCCATCCGGGATAAGGACAGATGGCAGAACATGGATATTGTAAAGATCATCAAGGAAAAAAAGGCCCTGATGCTGTTTATGAATCTTTTGCTGGCCTCGTTCCAGAAAAAAATAGCCGATAAATTCGGCATCAAACCCGGCCAGGAGATGATCAATGCCATTGCTGCGGCAGAAAAAGCAGGTGCGGCTATCGTCCCTGCGGACAGGGAAATTCAAACCACCCTTTCCCGGATATGGCGGGGCATGGGATTCTGGGAAAAAACAAAACTGATATTTGCCATGGTGCTCTCATTTGGCCAATCAGAAGAGATTGAAGAGACAGACATTGAAAAGATGAAGCACCAGGACATCCTTCAATCCCTGCTTTCGGAAATCAAAGAGGATCACCCCATTATTGGGAAAGTGCTGATTAATGAACGGGACCAGTTCCTGGCCGAAAACATACGAAGTGCGCAGGGAAACAAAATCGTGGCGGTTGTGGGTGCGGCCCATGTCCCCGGAATTTTAGAATATATCAATCAAGATACCCCTATAGACCTTGCCGCACTCAAAACACTCCCGCCTGCCGGTAACGTGGGAAAGGTATTAAAATGGCTTATCCCGGGCCTGATCGTCATGATTTTCATTGCCGGATTTCTCATGGGGGGTAAAGGCGCCGGAACCGACATGATCTTGATCTGGGTTCTGGCCAACGGCATTTTTGCCGGCATCGGCGCACTCATCGCCCTGGCCCACCCATACACCATTTTATCATCCTTTGTGGCCGCCCCGATTACCTCCCTGAACCCCATGATCGCAGCAGGCTGGGTGGCAGGCCTTGTGGAGGCATTTGCACGCAAACCCAAGGTGCGCGATCTTGAGGCGATCCCTCAGGATATCACCTCCGTCAAGGGATTCTGGCGGAATAATGTCACTAGGATTCTGCTGGTGGTGGTGTTCACCAATCTTGGCTCCTCCATCGGCACCATGACGGCCCTGCCGTTGATGATTAAACTTTTGTCCTGATTAAAAAGGAGTTTCGGGTCCAATGGATATTTTTGTTGCACGCCAGCCTGTATTCACGTCAGATAAAAAAATTTTTGGTTATGAACTTTTATTCAGGCTCGGCCTGGATAATGTATTCCCAAATATCGACGGGTCTGTGGCCACATCCGGTGTGCTGTCCAACACTTTTTTCTCCTTTGGAATCAATGACATCCTTTCCGGCAAGCCCGGACTGATCAATTTTACCGGGGATCTTCTGCTCAAGCAGACACCGCTTCTTTTCCCCAAAGAGCATATTATCATTGAGGTCTTAGAAGACATTGAGCCTGAACCAGAAATCATCAATGCCTTAAAGTCTCTTAAATCCCAAGGGTTCAGGATTGCCCTGGATGATTTTGTTTATGATCATAAATTCAGTGAAATGATTCAGCTGTGCGACATGATCAAGTTTGATATTATGGCCACACCTCTGGACACCCTGGGCCCGATTCTAAAATTCCTGGAAAATGAACTCAAGCATATTACACTGTTGTGTGAAAAGGTGGAGACCCACGAAGCGTTTGAACAGGCTAAAGCCATGGGGTTCCAGCTTTTTCAGGGATATTTTTTTTCAAAACCCGAAGTCATATCACACAAAGGCCTGGCCGCCAACCAGGTCAGCAACCTAAAACTGTTAAATGAGGTCTCAAAGCAGGAACTGGCCTTAAATGTCATAGAGAACATGATCAAAAATGATGTGGCCATCTCTTTCAAGCTTTTGACGTTTATCAATTCAGCGTATTTTAAGCGGACCACGGCCGTAGACACGATCAAGGATGCCATCATTTTTTTGGGCCTGCAGGAATTGAAAAAATTTATCACTGTGGTGGTGGTATCGGAAATGAACCCGAAAAAGCCCAATGAGCTGATCCGGTCTTCAATGATCAAGGCCCGAATGTACGAACAATGCGCTGATGTGATTAAAACCCGGTTTACGCCGGGAGAATTATTCACTGTGGGGCTGTTTTCAAGCATGGATGCCATTTTGGATATGCCCATGGAAGACATTCTTGAAAAAATTGCCCTGTCTGAAAAAATCAAGGATGCGCTTTTAGGCAAAGACCGCATGTTCAGCCAGCTCAATGACCTGGTCACAAGCTTTGAACAGGGAAAGTGGGACCATGACCGGTTTCAGGCAGACAAAGATTCTCAACTGATTCAAAAACTACCTGTCTTTTACATGGACGCCTTAAAAATGGCGGATTCTTTTTTTGCTTCTCCCTGATTTTTTGATTGCGCCAACCAGAAAATCCATCAGCGGGATTGGGCAAATTTCTGAATACAGGCAGGATAAAGTTCCCACTCCTTTTGCAGCCCTTTTGATTTAACATCTTCCAGTGTATCACCATCAGCTATTTCAAATACCTTCTGGCCGATGATGGGACCTGTATCTTCCCCGTAGTCAACAAAGTGAACCGTGCATCCACCAATTTTGCAGCCATACCGGAAGGTCTCCCCGTATCCGTCGGTACCGGGGAATGCAGGCAGCAGGGCCGGATGGATATTCATGATCCGATGGCCCGAGGCGTTGGTATTAATCCGGTCAATAAAATAAGGGGTAAACACCCGCATGAACCCGGCCAGAACCAGCAAATCCATATCATAGGATTCAATATTGTCCAAAAGCTGCCGTTCGGCAATGACCCTGGATTTTATAAAAAACAGGGCTTTTTCACGATTCTTTTCCACATCCACCAGTCGCTGTTTTCCAAGAATCACGTCAAGGTCAAAATCTTTGGGAAGCAGGCTGTCAATATCCCGTGCCTTGCGACAATCGGCAATGATCCGGGCATAATCCACCACAAACGTGTCAATACCTGCTTTTTTTGCCCGCGCCAGGCCTTTCACGCCGTCAACGTCTGATCCGGTAAAAACAATTTGCGCATCAATGCGCCCCTGGTTGCAGGCATCAATAATGGCCTGCAGGTTGGTGCCGCCACCGGATATCAATGTGCCAACCTTCAATTTTTCAGCCATGGTGCTATTCCTTTCACTATTGGTTGCCATACCCGTTCTGAGCCCCGCAGTCGGGGCATTCCCATGTAATTCCGTTGCAGGTCATCCCCCACTGATTTTCATACATGCAGGATTGACACATGGAAAATCCGCACCGACACTGCCAGCAGAACATGACATCGGCACCGCAGCAATGACAGATTTTTGACCGGTTTTGCCGCCGCCGGGACTTTCCGGCGTTGGTCCTTGCCCGGGATTGTTCAGACATAAGACTTCTCCTTTCCTTTAAAAGATAGTATATATGCCGCTAATTAAATAATAATTCAACAGACAATTTCCTTAGGAAGCGACTATGGCGGCACAAAACACCATTTATCTAATTGACGGCAGCGCATTTTTATATCGAGCCTTTCATGCCATCCGCAGCCTCTCTACCTCAAAGGGACACCCCACCAATGCAACGTTCGGATTCACCCGGATCCTGCTTAAACTGATTAAGGACAAACAACCCAAATACGCAGGCGTTTTCTTTGATGTCAAAGGCCCCACCTTTCGCCATAAAATGTTTGATGAATATAAAGCCAACCGTCCGCCCATGCCCGAAGAACTGGCCATCCAGATCCCTGACATCAAAGCGATTATCAAGGCATTGAACATTCCCATTATCGAGAAACCCGGATATGAGGCCGATGATCTTGTGGGTACCTACGCCCGCATTGCCCAGGCCCAGGGATTCAAGGTGGTCATGGTCACAGGAGACAAAGATTTTATCCAGTTGATCACGGATGACTGCATCCTGTGGGATCCCATGAAGGATACCGTCACAGACCGGGCCGGGGTAAAAGAGGAAATGGGACTTGAACCCGAACAGTTCATTGACGTGCTGGGCCTTGCCGGAGACACCTCAGACAACATCCCCGGTGTAAAAGGCGTGGGCATGAAAACCGCAGTTGCACTGATTGCCGAATACGGCTCCATCAACAATATCTACACGAATCTGGACCAGCTGAAAAAAAAGAAAAAACTGCATGAAAACCTTACAGCTTCCCAAAAGATGGTCGATTTAAGCCGGGATCTTGCCACCATTGACCGGGATGTGGATGTTGAGCAGCCCCTAAGCGATTTTCAACTACAAGAACAGGATATTAACACCCGCAAAGCCTTTGAACTGTTCCAGTCATTTGAATTTAAAACACTTGCCTCGGAATTTTCTGAAACAACAGATAAATCAAAAAAAAAATATAAAATGCTCCACACCGTTGCCGACATGGAACATCTGGCATCGGCGCTTGAAAAAAAAGGGGTGTTTGCCGTTGATACGGAGACCACAGACATCGACCCCATGCGGGCGGATCTTGTGGGCCTCTCCTTTTCATATATGGAAGATGCCGGTTTTTACATTCCGGTGGGACACACCGACACAGGCGGGATACCGATGCCGGAAAAAGAAGATCTCCTTCGTATTTTCAAGCCATTGCTTGAAAATCCTGACATCGCTAAAGTGGGCCAGAACATCAAATATGACTTCATCGTCCTGGCCCGATACGGCATTGAGATCAAAGGCATTGTGTTTGACACCATGATCGCCTCACACCTGCTCAATCCCGGCACCCGGGGACATGGGTTAGACCGCATTGCCATGAACCTTTTCGGGTACAAAATGGTTTCCTACGAAGAGGTTACCGGCAAAGGAAAAAACCAGATCGGGTTCCAGGAGGTCCCCCTTGACCTTGCCGCAGAGTATGCGGCAGAGGACGCAGATCTGACATTGATGGCATATGCGGTATTGAAAAAACAGATCGAGGACAAGGGGCTGACCCCTTTGATGGAAACCATTGAAGTGCCTTTGATCTGCGTTCTGGCAAAAATGGAGATGGCAGGAATCCGTGTGGATACGGATGTGCTTGGCCAATTGTCCCTGGAGTTTGAGGAAGAACTGAAAACCCTTGAGCAAAAAATCTACGAACTTGCCGGGGAAGAGTTCAACATCAATTCATCCCAGCAGCTTGGGGTGATTCTGTTTGAAAAGTTAGGCCTTAAGACCGTTAAAAAGACCCGCAAAAGAACAGGGAATTCCACGGATGTCCAGGTACTCACTCAACTTGCCGAAACCCATGAATTGCCTGAAAAACTGTTACGGTACAGAACCCTGGACAAACTGAAATCCACTTATGTGGATTCCCTGTCTTCACTGGTACACCCGCAGACCGGACGCATCCACACCTCCTTTAACCAGACCATAACCGTCACCGGCCGCCTGTCATCGTCCAACCCTAATCTGCAGAACATTCCCATTCGCAAACCCGAAGGGAAAAAGATCCGGCAGGCCTTTATCCCGGCAGACGGCTGCATCCTCATCTCCGCGGATTATTCCCAGATTGAACTGCGGCTTCTGGCCCATTGTGCCATGGACCCCATTCTCATTGAATCCTTCCGGAAAGATGAGGATATTCATACCCGTACGGCCCTGGAAGTATTCCAGGTGCTGCCCGGTCTTGTGACGGATGAGATGCGCAGCCAGGCCAAAGCCATCAACTTCGGCATCATCTATGGCATGGGCGCGTTTCGCCTGGCCAATGAGCTGGGCATCAGCCGGAAGATGGCCGATATTTACATTGACAATTATTTCAAGCGTTATGCCGGGGTAAAAACCTTTATTGATAAAACCATCATGCAGACCCGGGAAACCTGCGAGGTATCCACCCTTTTCGGCAGAAAACGAAGACTGGATGACATCCGTTCATCTAACGCCAATTTACGAAACTTCGCGCAAAGAGCTGCCGTGAATACGCCCATCCAGGGGAGTGCTGCGGATTTGATCAAGCTTGCCATGATCAAAATGCAGGCAGCCCTTGCAACGGAAAGAATGGCGTCAAAGATGCTCTTATCCGTGCACGATGAAATCATTTTTGAAACCCCTGAACAGGAAAAAGACAAACTCATGGCCATGGCAAAGCAGGTTATGGAAAACGTTACGCCTCTGAAGGTGCCTTTAAAAGTCAACTTTGGTGCCGGCGCCAACTGGGCCGAGGCGGAACACTAACCCCAAACAGACAAGAGGAAAAACGTGAGTAAGCAGCGCATCGGACTTGTAATAAAAGACGAAGATCACGCCCAGGAGAAAGCCCGGGAATTGATCCGGCACATAGGGGACAGGTGCCTGGTCATTGACACCCAGGCTCCGACGCCGCCACCCATCCCCGAAGATCTGATCTGCATTGTTGTGCTTGGCGGAGACGGCACATTTTTAAGTGTGGCCCGATATATCGGTGATTCGGACATCCCCCTGATGGGCGTCAAATTCGGTGAAGTCGGATTTCTTGCTGAAACCACGGAGGATCTTCTTTGCAAGGTGGTTGAGACAGTGTTTAACGGGGATTATCTTATCCGGGAACGCAGCCGCCTCAATATCCGGGTGATCCGGGACAGTCAGTGCATTGTGGACGAAGATGTGCTGAATGATGCGGTCATCAATAAGGCGGCCCTGTCGAGGCTTGCCTCATGCGCCGTCTATTTGGATGACACCTACTTGACCACCTACCGGGCCGATGGTCTGATTGTGGCCACGCCGACTGGATCGACGGCCTATTCCCTGGCCGCAGGCGGGCCTGTAGTTCATCCCGAGGTGCCATCCACCATTTTGACCCCGATCTGTCCCTTTACCCTGACCAACCGGCCGTTACTCATCCCGGACCATATGCAGATCGAAATCAGCCTCAAAGGCAGCCCTGAGGATATGATTTTGACCCTGGACGGCCAGGAGGGTTTTGATATGGATACCTCCCGAGACAGGATTTATATTCAAAAAAGCCGCCACAGCGTAAAAATGATCTCCTTTGAACCCCACTCCTATTTCAGGGTGCTGAAAACACGGCTGCACTGGAGCGGCGGCAGGTCCTGACAGCCAGCTCCACTGTTTTATGCGGATTATAAAGGTATAATCCTTCCATGGAAGCATCCCTCGGCAGGGTCGAACAATGACGCTAACCGGAACGCCGCCCCTCAAACAACGCAATGCCATTGACGCGGCACGATGACCGGGGTGTTGCAGTTGCCTCAACAGCGCGTCAGCACTTGCAAGCGGGGCAGGCAAGAAATAATTAGGGTCAGAGTAAAATTATTTTCAAAATAATGGTTCAATTTATAGGTAAAATTAAAAAATTTAATTTTACTCTGACCCCATTTATAGACCCGGACCAGTATTGGTCCGGCGAGAAATTCTCCATACTTTTAGTGAATTATTTAGCTGCAGGTTCAGGCTTCTGTTCCTGAGATGGTTCAGGCGCAGGTTGCGTTTGACCATTGCTTGTTTGACCTGCTATTCTGGCCGTAATTTTCTGGCTGATTTGCTGAATATAGCCCTTGTTCCAGGCAAAACCCAGGACCGTGAGCAGTATCAGCAGAAATACCCATCGTTTCCAGTGGGGTTTTTTTTCGGCAAAGGGATCGACCAGGGTCCGTTCGGCGCCTTTGGGCAACTCCGCCATCTTGGTGAGCGTGGCGCCGAACGGGATGTTGATGCGGGCCTTGGTATTGACCGCCCAGCCGTTGGCGTCAAGAATAGGGCCGAGGTTGCGCTGCCGCAGCTTGAGAAAGGCGATCAGCATGGATGGACCTGAAATAACAAGTATTATGCCACCGAAAGCCAACGGCATTTGCCAAACAGACAGGCCCATGAAGCCGCCAATAATCGCAGCGACTGCAGTGCCGATAGCACCCAAAGCCAAACCGATGGCTGCGAAGATACCAGCAAATTTGCCCACATCAAAAGGCGGAGCTGGTTTCGCACCGGCAGCCGCCTTATTTCCCACGTCGGCTATCCCGGCACTGGTGCCGCTGTCCACCGCTTTATCTTTCGCGGCGGCAAATTTTTCAAGCTGCTCGCCGATCATGCGGCCAATGCGTTTATAGGGTGACCAAAACGCCTGAGAGACGCTGATCGGATGGTCGATGATTTTGACGATTGTCGCATCCCAGTCATCACCCTTGGCATCGTAAAACACACCGTTTCGACCGACCATCAGATTGTCTGAGTCACCCCCGGTAAAAGCAGCGGCGATGATCATAGCCTCACTGCTGTTGCGACGCTTGCAGTTGCAGTACGCCAGGTATGTCCTGCTCAGACTGGCGAGCGGGCTATGGGTGTCGATACTTGCCACCCTGACACAAAGTTCGCAGGCCCGGCCATCAATAAAGAGCGTACCGGACTGGAAAATGGCTTTGCGGCCCTGGGCATAGAAATCGCGAAAAGCAACAAAATTATTGAGCAAACGGTAAAGATCCCGGTTGAAATGTACCAGCTTCTCAACCTTGACAATGGTATCAACCTGTTCTGTCAGTTCCAGATCACGTTGGATAAGTTCTTCCAGTCGTTCCCGCTGTGAGCTCTGCAGTATTGTCTGTATCCGCTCAAGACCCAGCGGTTCGACCTCCACCCCACTTTTTTCGGCGCTCCAGGCCTCGTAGGCGGCAAAATTGGCTTTGATCTGCTGCCATTGATCCTCGTCAAGCTGCTCCAGCGATCCGAACGACGGAGCGACAATCATCTTTACGAACTGCTTCATGGGGCCAGCCCAGGCCGGGTTGAGCCCCTCCTTTAGTGGCAGGGCACGCCCAGCCTGAATGTGCGCCAGAGGAAAACGCTCCAGTTCTTCGGTCGCACCATGCAGATCCTGGCCGGCAATGGCTTCGTAGGTGACAATCGAGGGGTTGAGAGGCTCCTCGGCTTTAGCGTCAAAAGCCGCCAGGCTGCAGCGCACAAAGAAATCGTCAATTTTGTTCTTCAGGGAGCTGAACACTGCAGCGACATCCGTAGTGGTCTCACCAAATGGCAGGACAGCAGGATTGCTGGTCGCCTTTGCCCACCACTCTGTATACAATCGCGCAGACTCGAAAAAGAGGTCGATCCGTTCCCGGGAAATGCCTGGCAGACCGCTGCGATCCTCATCACTGCCGACACAGGTCATGATTTCCTCAATAAGCGTCCTTGTTTCTTCGTCCTCAGCCGAGTGGGTCGAGATGATGCCATCGCCGTTGAAAGCTGAATCGTGAAGCAGCAGGGAGGTGTCGGCAACATCTTCAATGGTGATACGGTCAGCCTCGGATTTGCCAAGATAGGTAAGGAGTTGTCTGGCCGAAGCAAGCAGTTGCTGTCCCTCCGGATTACTGTCGTCGATAGCCTGCAGAGGCAGTTCGCTGGAACCAGCCATTACCGAATCCAGACTATTGAGTACCGAACAGATCCAGTTTACTGCAGCCAGAACCTCCTGAACACGCACCCGCCCATCGGAATCACTGTCAAGCATAGCCAGAGTTCTGGAATCGAATTCCAGACCATTAACCGGACAACTGAGCGCAGCCCAAAGTTTTTGATCAAGCTCCATTAGATGCTGAAGGTCTTCAGCTCTTTCCAGGCGTACCTGATCAAATCCACCCAGACGACAGAATCTCCAGCGATGTGTTGCATTAGAGGTATGTTCCATTTAAAAGTTTCCTTATGTTAAAGGTTAAACGCGGAGAAGCAGAATCCGGTGCTCACCCGCTAATACTTTGATTATGATTTTGGTCATTCTAATACTCTGAAATTCCATGAAAAACAGAGAGTGAAAGCAATGGGTTTACTTATTATAACTATCTGAAATAATAAGTTAATTCTAAATCAAAGTATTAGCGGGTGAGCACCAAAAAATTTAATTTTGCTCTGACCCCATTTATCAGACCTTTCAAAAACCCGCTAGCCCGGGTCGGCTGCAGCGTTTTGTTCAATAGCTTTTTCTAATGTTTTTTTATCAATAATATGTTTGTGACTTAGCTTTTCACATCCTGTCTCAATGTATTTTATAAAGTCTTTAGCATCAGTAAAATAGTTCTTGAATGCGTATCTTATCTCCTCTGAGCTGTCTGCCTTGACCAATACAATATCACAACCAACCAACTCTTTCTCTAATTCAAACAAAGCCCTAAGTGCCTCAGTAGAATCTTTATAAGATTTCACTTCCAAATTGCCATCTTCTGAGAAGATTAAAATACTATTCTTTTTATCATTTACAGAAGTTTTGGCAGAATTAAGACCTTTAAACGTTTTTATTAAACCAAGCTCTGAATCTATATCTAAAAATTTCAATATTAGTTCGGAATCACATAGCTCAGGAAAAGGGCCTTTCATTTCTTCAAAAGATCTTGCTAATATTTCACTTGCTAACGCCATTGCATATTGGTATCGAGTATCTCCTTCTTCAAACTTAGGCTGACTTTCGGTTATGAAACCAATTACTTCTACAGCAGTTGCCCAAGCATGCTGAACTTTTGTTCGATATTGAATTTCAACCAATAAGCCTTTAAGGTGTCTCCCTGACTCGGAATTGACATCATAGGAATAAACGTCATGTATTCCTCTGTATCCAGTTTTCTTTGGATTTAAAATATAATTGTACTTGTCAGGATCGTTTTTTCTTTTATGTTTGAATCGTGCCTTGTGTATGTGACTTCGAAATTTTTTTAATTCTTTAACTGATGGAAATATTATTCTACACCCTGCAACATCATCCATTCTTGATAACTGCATTTTAGGAAATCTAAGAAGCTTCCCTACAATAGTGTTTCTTCTTTTGTGCCTCTGAGCCACAACTGCTTTAGAGTTTTTGGTCCTTGTTCGTAGTATAGCCTGAAAAGTATTCAATACAGCTCGGTGCGCAGCCCTCCAGTCTTCTATTGTTTTTATATCAGCGAGGGTGGAGATATCATCTCGAACTCTATCCCCAGCATCATTTACCTTTGATTTGGAGCCACCAGGAAAATTTATTGTTTTGTATAGATTCATTTTTTTATATCGAACATTAAGTTAAGCACCCGCCACGCGGTCAAAAAAAGGCCAGCAGGTTGATGCCCGTCTTCAACTTATTTGTTGGACGAACCCGATTTATCGGGTGAGTTTTGCACGATGTTCGTCCCTTGGGTCAAAGCATCTAAACCATCTCTGTAAGCCCGTTAGGGCTTCGTCCAACAAGTTGATCTGTGATTTCCGTTTATCTTTCATAGTGACTTATCTAACAGAATAATATCCGAAAAGGAAGAATAACCAGATCGGCATAAATGTGAAAAAAATCAATGCTAAAAACATTAACATTATCTGGGAAGGCCTATATTTTTTCAAGATAATGTTAACAAAAAAACGTAACCCCCTCACAACCGTGAGGGGGTTAAATTTTATGAGCATCCGGGCAACTTTGTGGGCATACGCCCCTCTTACGAGCAGTCCAAACACGCGGTTTTCATTCAGGCGCTAATTAATAATTTTTATCTGCGAACTCTACCCAGCCGCCGGTTTTTACCAGGGTTTTGTCAAATTGTGAAACAGGGAATTCAAGTTTCAGTTCTTTGCCGCTGCCATTGGTTGCGGTGATGGTCTGGCTTTCCACATCTATGCAAAGCCGGGCATCTTTGCCCGCACCCAGCTCGAACAGGGCCTGGACCTTATCTTCAGGCAATTCAATGGCCATCATGCCGCAATTAAACATATTCTGCCTGAAAATCCGGGCAAAGCTTGGGGCGATGACCACATTGATGCCGTTAGCTTCCAGTGCCCAGGGCGCATGCTCCCTGGAAGAGCCACACCCGAAATTGCCCCGGGATAAAATCACACGGATATCTTTCAAATCGGTCTGGGGATTAAAGCCCTCCAGGATTAAATCTTCAAGCAGGTGTGGTTTCAAGGCGGATTTTGAACTTTCCGTCAGGTATCTGGCCGGAATAATTTCGTCGGTATTGATATCTGCCCGGTCCAGGCAGAGCATATTTCCTTCAAAGTCTTTCATAATATACCTCCCTAACTTTTAAACCGGTCAGAATGAGTGATCACACCATGGAGTGCGGTGGCCGCCGCCGTGGCCGGGCTCATGAGATGAACCATGCCGCCTTTGCCCATTCGTCCGTTAAAATTTCTGTTGGTGGTGGACGCAGCCACCTCCCCTTCAGCCAGAACACCGTTACTCATGCCAAGACAGGCCCCGCAGGTGGGGTTGGTCACGCAAAACCCGGCATCCATAAAAATTTTAATCAATCCTTCATCCAGTGCCGCCTTAAAAATATCAGGTGTGGCCGGAGATACAATGGCCCGTACTCCGGGGCTGATTTTTTTACCTGCCACCTCGGCGGCTGCCTCGCGAAGATCCTCCAGACGCCCATTGGTACAGGAACCGATGTAAACCTGATCCACGTGCGTACCCGTCATCTGGGAGACCGGTTTAACATTGTCCGGTTTGAATCCAAAGGTCACCATGGGTTCAAGGCTGGTGACATCAATGGTTTTTGTCTTTGCATAGACGGCATCCGGATCGGAACTGAACCGGGAATATTGTGCCAGAGCCTCCTCGGGGCTTTCGAACTCATCCTTAATAAAAGGCCACAGATACTGTACCGTTGTCATGTCCGGCAGACAGATACCCGATGTGGCACCGGCCTCCACGGCCATATTGGCAAGGGTCATGCGCTGGTCCATGCCCATGGCATCCACCACAGGGCCGGTAAACTCAATGACCATATTGGTCGCCCCGTTCACTGAAATCTGACGAATCACCTCAAGAATAATATCCTTGGCATATACGCCCGGACGAAGGGTGCCGGTGATTTCAATTTTAAAGGTTTCCGGCTGTTTAAAAGTACACACACCCTTTAGAATACCCACCTCCAGATCGGTGGTGCCCACGCCCGCGGCAAAGGCACCAAATGCCCCGTGGGTGCAGGTATGGGAGTCGCCCATAATGATGGTGAATCCGGGACGGACAAACCCTTTTTCAGGAAACAGGGCATGGCAGACCCCGTTCTGGCCGATATCAAAAAAATCTTTTATACCGTGACGCAAGGCCCAGTCCCGCAGAATTTTTCCCTGCATTGCGGTTTTGGAATCCTTGGCCGGTGAAACATGATCAATCACCGCCTTGATTTTATCCGGATCAAACACCCGGTCTTTTCCCCGCGCAACCAGGTCCTGGATCGCAATCGGGGTGGTAATCTCATGACAAAAAACCCGATCCAGGCGCAGGACGCTGACATCCCCGAAGGGTTTGTCCACCAGATGGGCGTCAAAAATTTTCTCAGCAATTGTTTTTCCCATGGCACTCTCCATTACTTGTTATTTCCTTCACCAAAATAATCTTCACCGTCAGCCGGTGTGACAATCCAGTAGGCCTGAAACAAATCCTTACCGGTATTTTTAATCACATGGGGTATCTGTGACGAAAAAGAGAGGGTATCCCCGTCACTGATATCGTAGACATCCCCGCCGTAAATCAACTGACCACAACCGTTAACCACAATCCCGAGTTCCCGGCCAAGATGGCCGTCATTCTCATCCCCCCGCTTCTGTCCCGGGGCAAGCTCAAGAAAAAAGGCGGTAAATGAGTGGTTGCCTTTGGACTGGCTGTATCCACTCAGGGTTTCATATTTAAACCCCTTGCGCTGGTAAACCCGGCGCTGGTCCTTTTTTATAATCTCCACCCGGTTCATGGTTTCATAATCTTTAAAAAACTTCTCCGGAGAGACCCCGTAGACTTCCAACAATTCCAGCAGGGTATCCAGAGACGGGGATATGCGGTTGCGTTCAATCTGGGACAACAGACTTGAACTGACCCCGGCTTTTGATGCCACCTCTTTGATGGTCAGATGCCGTGAATTTCGAATGGCCCGCAATAACGGGCCCAGTTTAATTTTCATTCATTTCCTAAATTCAGTATTTATTATTCTTGTTAAAGATTAGTGAATTTTTGCTTGGTGTCAATACTTTTTAGCCGGATGAAAAACAGATACAGGAAAAAATCTTTAGGGAGAAAACATCTGCCGTTAAAAAATCAGGCTGATATTTTGATATAATTGAGAAGCCCCTGGCGTTGGTATTGCGTGAGCATTGATTCCAGGGCCGACAGGTCCGACAACTCCACGACCAATTCATGGGTGACCCGCTCTTTATAATCCGTTCCGGCAATTGTGGTCTTCAGGGCACTGATGCGGTTTAAAAATGAATCATTCAGGCTGTAATCCAGGCAGATTCGGAAAGATTCCGTCTTTACCAGCCGGACCAGGGGAGCCTGGGCAATGGCTTCGGCCACAGCCAAGGCGTAGGCCTCAATCAACCCCCTCACCCCGAGCTTCACCCCGCCGTAATACCGGGTAACAACCGCCGCAGTACAGGTCATATGATGGGATAAAAGGGTGTTGAGCATGGGCTTGCCGGCCGTACCCGGGGGTTCACCCGCATCTGAGCAATGACTGATCTGCCCGGAATCGCCCACCACATAAGCCCAACAGTTATGGGTGGCGGTTTTGTATTCTTTGGAAACTTTGGAGATAAATTCCTTTGCATCTTCAATGGTCTCAACATAGCTGAGCCGACAGACAAATACGGAGCGCTTGATTTTTATTTCCGCCCGGCGAACTGGATCGGATATGGACCGCCCCACGGAATAAAAAACTGATTTTTCGCAATCCGTATTCATGGATCATGGTATAGTACAAATCAAACTCAAATAAAAGGCCGAATATGACCGTAGAATTGAGGACGAGCCTATTTAGAGTGAAGCGTGAAGGCTTTAATCATCTGTTGTCTGAATCTCTGGATATACGACAGTGTATTTTGGTCCGGATCCGGTGTTTTTTCATCCCAATCCACATAAAGCATAGAGACTATTTTTCCGTCCACAAATACGGGGAAAATGCCGAATCCCTTTACCAGAAATGGGCAGGCTATCTTTTCCATGTACCAGGAAGGAATCTGCTGCCGGGAAAACTCTTTTTGAGTATCTTTGACAATGATATCGGTTTTCCGGTCGATGGCATTGTTAAAAATGTCCGATGCCGATTCAATTTTGAATCCCATGACTTGACCGAATCCCTCCAGCCGTTTCTCGCCCCGGACAAAACGCGGCACCATGGTGTTGTTCTCTTTTTTTTTGATACTGATGACAATCTGCTTAAAATAAAAGCACTGCGCCATGGTGTCGATTAGCCGGGTAAAAATTTCATGGATGCTCAGGCCTTCACCCAAGGCCTCTTCCACGCGACTGATACCCAGATCCAGTTTCACTTTGTTTTTTATCCCCGGATCGCTTTTCACAGGTGGGGTTAACACAGGATCAATGCCTAGAATTTCGGCATGCCGAATCACCCGATCCATGGCCGTACAGGTCAACATCAGTGCCTGCCGGGCATCAAAATCCAAAAGGCCGCGATACTTATCCACAAGCGTACCTGCAGCATCAAGGGATACAGCGTCATTTTCCAACGCAGGAATATTGCATAGTTCATAGACAAATGCACAGAGATATCTGGTCTCCTCTTTTGGGGCAATCTTCAGACTCTGCCGGGCAGTCAAAGAAACCGGCCGCATGGCCTGGACGATCTTCTGGGGCAAATTAAACTTCAAAGCAACCATCTGACCGAGTTCAAAATAGGTTACGCCTAAAATCATTTTAGCCGCAGTTTCCCTTGATACTCCCTCTTCTTCCAAGGCGACCTCCACCCTGATGTAAGTATCCGGATCCAGAAGCGCCACCAGATATTCTCCGAACTCATACAACATGGCTGAAATGGGGAAGGCATCCGAAGTTCTATCGCCCTTTTCCCTTTCAATCTGCCTGGCAACGGCACTCCGATGAAGGCTTCTGAGCATTTTATCCCTCAAGACCATGGAATTGGCCCTTGACTTCATCATCTCAAAAATCTTAAGCCCGGCGGCCAGTTCCCGGATTTCATCCGTACCCAATATGATCATGGCCTCGGAAAGGGTTGAAATGCCTTTGTCTGAAAACTGCCGGTAAATTGAGGAATTCACAAGTTTCAGCACCTGGGCGGTCAAACTCAGGTCTTTAAGAATCACCCGGGCAATATCCCCTGCAGAGCTATAGTCCATACTCAGTATCCGGTTAACGTTATTGATCTGTTGGGCAAAGGTTAAAAACGCATCCTTGCCCTGCATTCTTTTTATAATACCATTTAAATAGACCCGATAATCATTGGGGTCCGAACGTATGCTGTCCTGAAATTTTTCCGGAGCACCTTCATCTCTTGTAACCAGTTCGCTGATGCAGATAATATCCAAATCAATGCCGGTATGGGAGGATTCCCTGTCGCCCATTCATGCTCCATGTTAAAACTTGGCTTGAAAATAATAAAAAATCGTTCTTATAATATCACTATAATCTTAGACATGTTGTATTATCTTTTCAAATGATTTACTCACCTATAAAACCGGGACAGGGCATGCGCGACGCTTCAGCACCCACAAAAAACACCCTGGCAGCCAAGCTTACCAGGATGAAAGCGGCCTTTTCCAACTACAACGTGGTGAGAATGCGTGAGGCCTTGCGTTACCTTTCAGAGCCCAAGCTTGAACTTTTTATCAAAATTCCTTTTCTCATCCACATTAACCATCCGCAATTCGAGGGGTATGTGCCTGAAGCGCCTGAAGCCTGCGGCATCTATAACTTTAAGAACTCTGGATTTTATAAAGCGGTGCTGGACATGGAAGAGGTACCCGGGGATATTCTTGAAACCCAAACGGACATCAAAGATCCCTGCGTGCTTGGTTTTTACCACATCGGTTCCCTAGGCACCTTTACCCAATCCGCCCAGTCGGACTTTGATTACTGGGTCATCATTGACAGAACCGGCTTTACGGAACAACGATATTACAACTTTGAAAAAAAACTCAACCACATTGTTAAATTTGCCAGGGAAAACTTTGATCAGGAAGTGACGTTTTTCATCATGGACCAGGCCGACATCCGGAAAGACTGCTATGCCGGTTTTGAAGAACCTGAAACAATGATTGCCCCGAAACTGTTCCTCAAAGAAGAATTTTACCGGACCTTTTTAATGATTGCCGGCAAGATTCCGATATGGACCATTTTGCCGGCAAATATGCCGCAGGGAACATACGACCGTTTGGTTGGACATCTGTTCCGGCAGCCTGAACTGGCTTTTTTATTAAAAGATTTTCTTGACCTTGGAAAGGTAGAAATGCCCTCCGTCAAAGACATTTACCAGGGCATCCGCTGGCACATCTGCAAATCCAAAGAAGATCCGGTCAAGGCGCTGCTTAAGGCCACCATGATCCTTTCCCACATAACGAACGAAAAAGATAGCGCCATGCTCCTGTGCGACCAACTCAAGCAGAAATTTGCAAAAGCCGGCATTGACGACTGCGAAAGTGATCCTTACAAAATTGTGTTTGACAGAGTACTCCACTACCACCAGGTCCATGCCCCGGATGGGCTAAAACTTATAAAAACCGCGATATTTTTCAGGCTCTGCGGCTACCCCAAAGTCAGGCTGCCGGAACCGGGTTCACCCAAAAAACAGCTGATAGACAAATACATCCGAACCTGGAACGTTCCTCCGTCCCAGGTCAAAAAACTGATCTCATATCCAAACTGGCCTGAGCAAGGAAAACAGCTTCTTGACTCAACCTTAATCCAACGTCTGGCCGGGATGTACGAACAGATCAGTGCCAAAGGAAAAGCCATTGAAAAAAACCTGCCCCCGGCGGAACAAAGAAATATGAAAATCCTCAACAACAAAGTCAAGGAGCGCCTGAACAAGGAAGCCGGCAAAATTCCGTCAAGTTCAAATTTTTTGACCCGACATTCCTTTCCATTTCTTTCGATAAAAGAAAATTCAATGGGGGAGTGGATTTTAAGCGCTGCGCTTTCAAATACAATACATGACAGCGTTCTCCACACATCCAAAACCTTCCTGGGCCTGATGGGATGGATCATGGAAAACCGGCTTTACCGAAGGGATAAAACCCAGATCAAACTGAAAACCAGGCTTAAACTTTATGAAAGCAACGCCCAGGCTGTCTCCACAGATGCCCTCTACCTGATCATGCAGCCGGTCAAACCTCTTTTTGACGGTTGTTTTGAATACGATGCCCGGTGGACCAAAATACTGATTCTGCTCGTATGCCCGTCTGCCCGCTTCGGTGTGACGCAAGTTGAGCTGTTGGCCCTCAATTCCTGGGGGGAACTGTTTCTGGATCTCTTGAGGCTTGACACCGAAGGGGTCTTGGATGATAGGTATAGAAAAATAGCCGATAAAATTAACCAGTATGCCGGCGAAGAGATCCGTCTGTTCTTTTTTCAGATGGCACAAAACCGGGATGAAAATGCCGTATACGGAATCAAACAGTTTTTGGCGGAGCGTTTTCTGATGCACCGACCGGGGACAGCTAAAAGGACTCGTCCAATGCTGGACAAATTATAGGAATGTATATGCCCCACCCCTCAATTCTCACCATCACCGAAGACACCATGGAGCAGGACAGACTTTTAACAGCCCTGAAAAAGGTGGGCTACACCAATATGATAACGGCCGACAGCGCAGACAAGGGGTGGACCGTATTGAAAACATCCGACATCGGATGTGTTATTGCTGCCTATGATATGAGCGATATGTCCGGACTGGCCCTGTTGAAAATTTTGAGGAAAGAAGAACGCTTGGGGGAGCTGCCTTTTTTTTTAACAGACAGCGCATTTACCAAAATCAAGGTCATCAAAGCAGGTCAGGCAGGTGTCAGCGGGCTCTTTGTCATCCCCTATGATCCCAAGTCCTTGAAAATGAGGTTGATCACAGCCTTAGGAAAGCTAAAAGATCCTGTCATCCACCAGGTCGAGCTACGTGTAAAAAAAGGCCTCGAACTCATTGAAAAAAAAGAATACAAAAAGGCGCTGGGGTTATTCCAAACCCTGGTGACCCAGAGAGAAAATCCGGAATACTATTACAATATCGGATACATCAAAACGGCTCAAAACAAGCATCCCGAAGCCATAGAAGCCTTTTCCAAGGCAACGAGCCTGGACCGGCTTTTTGTCAAGGCATACAAAGCCATGGCCGTGGTATACAGAGCCATGGGGGACGTTGAAAAGGCCGAAGAGCACACCCAGATCGCCGCAGAAATCTATATGGATACCGATAAACTGGGAAAAGCCGAGGATCTGCTCAATGAGCTGTTGGCTTCCGGGACCAACTCACTGAACGTATTCAACACCTTAGGCGTGCTTTACCGGAAAAAGGGTGACACAAAAGAAGCCATGAAACAGTACAAAAAAGCGTTGAAAGTCCACCCGGACGAGCCCTATATCTATTACAATATCGGCCGCCTTTATCTAGATGACAAAAACACCAGCAAAGCCAAAACCTATTTCCAGGCCGCCCTTGACAAAGACCACAGTTTTACCGAGGCCAAACAGGTGATTAAAGCCATTGATCTGGGGATGATCTGAGAGCTTGTTTGGTAATTAGGGGATCAGCATATCTCCGGGATAATTTTATAGACCTTCAATTGATGGCTTTTTCCTTTCAGGGTCATGGTCCCCAGATCATGAACGGACTTGATGTTCTCCATGGTATTGAGATCCTTGCCTGTCCTCTCCAACACACTCTCGGAAATAAAAATTTCATTGCCGCCTGCCATTGACTGAAGTCGTTGCGCAGAATTCACCGTATCACCGATCACCGTATAGTCCAGGTGGTTCTGCTCGCCGATGAAACCTACAATTAATTCACCGAAATTGATACCCACCGTCATCTTCAGGTGCTGGTATACTCCGCCTTTTTTATCCTTCAACCGGTTAAAGACAACGAACATTTCCAGGGCGGTTTTCACCGCATGATAACAGTCTTTTTTATCATCAATGGGCGCGCCGAACACGGTCATAATACAATCCCCGATAAGCTTATCCAATGTCCCGTGATTTTGGAATACAATGGGAATCATGTAGTGGAAAAAATTATTGAGCACCTCTACCACCTGCTCTGATGCAAGTTGCTCAGACAACGCTGTAAACCCCTGGAGGTCGGCAAATAATACGCAGGCCTTTTTACGCTCTCCGCCCAACCTGGGTGCGCTGCTTTCCAGGATTTTTTTCACAACACCCTTTGAAAAAAACCTGGACAATTGGCTGATATGTCTTTCCTCTTCTATTTTCTCAAAATAAAACCGCTGAAACGCAATGGTATTTATCAAATGGTCACGGACAATTGAAAAAAAACTGATATCGGTTTTTGGAAAACCGTCAATAAGATTCCTGAACAAAATTAATGCACCAATGCTTTCATCTCCCGATACCAGCGGCAGTGCCAACATGGAGCCGTTTATCATATTCAGTTTACCATGCTTACCCAGATCGGCAACCAGGATCGGTTCTTTTTCATTAACAATTGTGTCAAGGACCTGTGCCCCCCGCAGGAGGTCTGCATAATCGGTGGTATGGTCAAAGCTCAGGGCATAAAATTTTTCTTTCTGCTCCTGTCTTGTTCCAATATAGTATAGTACCGCACCTGACAGGCTCTTATACCGGATAAGGCTTTCCAGCTGTTTGTGCCAGATCAGCTCCTGGTCTGCAAGGGTCAAGGAAGTCACTGACTCGATCAATTCTTTTAGAATTGACAGTTCATTTATCCTGTGTTCGTATTTGGCAAGGAGATTAAGATAGTTATTCTTAAGCAGCTCAAACTGCCTGCCGTCCGGAGCGCTCTCTTGATCTATGTCTCTAATCATCGGCTATTGATCCGATCATTGTTGCGTTTTCCTGCATGAATCGATCCGCCTGGACTTTTTTATCGGCAATCATCTCTTTTGAAATATTTCCCAGAGTGGTCTGAAGGACATCAATAAGACCCTTATTCATTAAATTCACAGACATGCTTTTCACTGCCCCAGGGGTATCCTCTGCGGTGTTCATATGGTTCAGACTGTCCGCAAATCCCACGATCGCTGCAAGTTCCTGGTATTCCGAGGCATCCGGCGGATAATGATGAAACGATATGGCCTGCACCAGGGAGTCGGGCAGATTCCACTTTTTAGTGATGATGCCTCCCACCACGCCGTGGTTTAATCCAAAAATATCTTCTTCTGCCGCATATACAGGCATCTGCATTTCCCCGGCCACCAACATCACTCGTTTATATAATTCCGGAAAATTCTGGATCAAAAACAGCTTGCCGATATCATGCAGAACACAGGCCGTAAATGCCACTTTGAATTCGTCATCCGTGAGATCTTCACACAAAAAACGGCCTATAACGGCAACCTCCACTGCATGCCGCCGAAGCGATACCGGGTCTATCAGTCCCTTTATACCGACCCCGGAAAAAGAGCCGGCCAGGCTCAGGCCAAATGCCAATTGTGCAATTTCCTCCATCCCCAGGATGATGATCCCTTCTCTGATGGAATCAACTTTCCGACCCAACCCGTAAAAAGGAGAATTGACAAGTTTTAATATCTTTAAGGCAAGTCCCTGGTCCGTGGAAAGCACTTTTTGAACATCTTCAATGTCAGACGCCGGATCGATTGACAGTTGATACACCTGCATGGCAACCGCGGGAATGACGGGCAGCGACTCTATCCGGTTAAGCATCCCGACAACCGTGGTCCTGTTGCGCTGCCTTTCGATCATCCCCTTTTCAAACTGCATCCCTGCAGAAAGGCGGCCAATTTCTTCCCTGGCGGTCTGTACATCCCGGACCTCTGCCTGGCTTTTAATTTTCCCTGACAGATAATCAACCAATTTAGAGTCATGGGGAAGTTTTGACATAAACCGTTTCTGTTCCTTGATGGTCATATTTTTTACACCGGACCACACTGTTTCGGGAGACAGGGCTAACAGTTTATAAAAAAAGCTTCCTTTTGCATCTTTAAAAAACGCATCCGACTCAAAAGCGTCAAAAACAGGCCCAACCATCGGTGCTGACAGGATATCGTTTTCCTCCCGCACCGGCTCTGGATCTGATACCTTTGGTTTTTTTACCCATTTTTTATTCATTCCAAAATTTTTCTTTACCTGGCGCATAATATCAGGCAAAGAATACCCGTCTTTGGGAAACACAGCCTCACCAAATTTAATTTCGGCATCCTTTCCCACAATGCCCTGTACCGCCTTTTTCAATTTTGGAATTAAAAAATGCAATCCTTCATTATCCGTGGCAAATCCTAAAAACAACAAGGACCTTTCATCGATAATAAAAATAAAATCGCTGAGACGAAACGAATCTACAAGTTCTTCCCCCCTGCCGATTAATGACTCACCCAGGAAAAGCTCATTTTCATTCCCGGCAACCATAAAAACAAAGGCTGCATCCGTTCCGGCCCTCAATGTCATATTCAAAATTTTTAAAATCAGCCGATGCGTTGCCTGGTCAATATAAAAAAGAAAGTTCTCCTCTTTAACAAGTTTATGAACACTGAAGTCAATATTGGCCGATTTTAAAACTTTTAAGATTTTTTTTAATTTGCTGCCATGATGTCCCTCATAAATTATGCGCGGCAGAAATCTGACAAAATCATCTACACTCTTTAAGGTGTAATTAAATTCGTTTTCCAGAATTTGAGAAAAGACCTCCATACGTTCTGGAACAAGCTTGTTTACGATGATTCTGTATAATACTTTTTTCATTTTTTAAAAACAGCGCACCTCTCCTGACCAGCAATTAAGACAATACAAACGCTAATTTTTTCACACTGCAGAACCAATGACGATCAGTGGCGTGTTGCATAAACCCCTTTACGGTGCCATGGTCCCACCCGGGCAAGAATGGCGGTTACCCCCAGGAGCATGGCAGCGGCCAGATGTGTCCAGTCAACAAGCATCACCGTCATGGGACTAAAACCGTGGTCGGGCAGATTCTTTACCGTTCGCAGCATTCCGGTCACCACGATCAGCGCCAGAATAACCAAACGCACCCAGCCCATAGCTGTGAGCCGCCACGTTTTGCGGTGGTTTAACAGGTAAACCGTAGCCATCCAGAAAAGCAGGGCCAGGAAAACAGCTGCGGCAATATAGTGTATTTTGTGGGTGGTATAAAAGGCTACCAGCCAGCCAAGCCCTGGGATGTCCGCAATGTAATACCGTTTGAAAATAGGCATCTGTGCCATCCCGGTCAAGGCCAAAAGCGTTATGACGGCCAGCAGGATCCGGTTCAGCCACCTGGGAAACAGGCTATTCATGGGTTGCCTCCTCGTCTTTTTTTCCCGACTTGATAAATTTTGCCCCGGCAGTCAACAGTCCTGCAGCCACTCCGGCCAGCGGAGCCGCTAAGGCGGCAAGCCCCAGGAACTCGTCCTGGGCCATCATATCCTTCACCGGATCCATATGCGGACTGCCCGGACCTGTTTCCAAGGCCTTGGCCAGCAAAGGAATGGGGACGGGAGAGACATAGATGGTATTGGTGCCGCCGTTTTCATGTTCACCATAGATGAAATCATTCTCATCAGCGTCACCGGCAAAGGTTTTAGCCAGCGCATGGGCCCGGACCAGGATATCCTGCCTGGGGCCGATGAACTGAACCTCTTCCGGACACTCACTGACACAGGCCGGCACACGACCGTCAGCCAGAAGTTCAAAGCAACGGTCACATTTATACATAACACCATTTCCGGCAAAAGCGGGCAGAAGCTTAAGGTAAAGACCAACGCCTGTCTGGCGTTCGGGAATATCCCAGGGACAAACCGACTTGCACTTGGAACCGCCCAGGCAGATATCGGTATTAATGCGCACCACCCCATTGTCCTCCCGGGCACAGGCCCCCCAGGGACATAAATTGGCACAGGGGGGATTTTGGCAGTGCATACAGCGCCGGGGAATATTGATTTCATAGGACTGCCCCTGCCAATCGACCTCTACGGTTTGGATTGTCAACCAGTTGTAAGGCGTAAGCCTCTCCTGAACATCCCGGCGGTCTGACCAGTCCGCCACCTTGACCCTGCCGGGGTACATCTTTGGAAAGGGTTTTTGGGGGTCAGGATATTTACCCCCGTTCTGTTCGGAGCAGGCTGAAACGCATTCTCCGCAACCGATGCACTTTGACAGGTCATGCAGGGAGGCCAACGCATTACCTTGCCGGGATGCCCTGACCGTACCGGGCAGAAGCATGGATGCGCCGCCAACAGCCACCCCTTTTAAAAACCCACGGCGGCTTACGCTCACCCTTTCATCGTCCTTCATATCGTCCTTCATATCGTCCTCCTGAAGTCGCATGTTGATTATTTTAAGAATTTAAAGCCGGTTTTCCGCTCGCCTTTTGGCCCTTAAAACCTCCCGTTCGAGGGATGATCTTTAAAATTTCACCGATATCCATAATTTTAAAAAGGGATGGATCCAGGTTCCGGGTCTGGATAAAGCGTTTAAGTTCAAGGCCGGGAAAGCCTGCAGGTTCGCTGCCCAGGTGAAAGGTGCCCCACTGGGTGGGGATAAAATATTTTGCCCCCAATTCCTTAAAGCCTTTGACAGCTTCCGGGATGTTCATGTGCTGGTAGTGCATGAACCATCTGGGATGGTAGGCTGTGGTGGCGATGAAGGCATAATCGATGCCCAGATATTTCTTCCCGGTCTCTTTGAACCCTTTGAAATAGCCGGTATCCCCGCCAAAATAGAAGGTTGCGGAGGGCGTTATCAGCAGCCAGGCCACCCACAGGCTTTTGTTTCGGCCCTGGTTGATGCGCATGGACCAGTGCTGGGTGGGAAGACAGACCAGCTTTATATCGGGGCTTAAGGTTTTTTCCTCCCACCAGTCCATCTCCAGGGTATGGGGTTTATTCATCTTTTTCACCATAACCGCCAGGCCTTTGGGCACAAAGACCCGGGATGCATTCGGCAGGCCTTTTATAGATCCACGATCCAGGTGGTCGTAATGGTTGTGGGAGATGAGGATATTGGGGACTTTGACCAGGGTATTAATCTCTTCGAGGGTCAGGGCAGGTGGTGTCTTGCGCCCGGGAATAAGGGCGCGTTTTGAAAAAATGGGATCTGTGAGCCAATATTGTTCTCCTGTCCGGACAAGAAAGGTATTGTGCCCGATCCAGAGGATGAAATCCCCCCGGGTTTTTTGAACACGCTGCAGGGTTTGGGGCAAAATTTTGGGCAGAAATTCCCTTTCCTCTTTTGTATAATTCGTTTTTGAAAAAAACTTCCAGCCCAGGACATCGAGAAAGCTTTTATCCGGCATTTTCATCCAGGGGGCAAAATATCGGTCATCTTTTTTGTGCGGGGCATAAAAATCTTTTTCCTGGGTCCGGGATACTTCTTTTTCCCACACATCTTCTGAAAAGGGTTGCTTCTCCTGGGGTGAACACCCCAGAAGGAACACAAGCATGAGAAGCGGTAGCAGGATGCATGACCGACAAGGGACAAAACATGTCATATATACTAAAAAGTCACTCAACGGCTTCTGCCGTTATTTGGTATTGCTCTGTCTAATACTTTCCAGTCTTTCACAGTAATGTCCGGTTAGATTTTTGCATACACTAAAAAATGTTGTTTTTTGTGTTTTTTAGTAAAATTTTGATAGATTGGTGCAACTCGGTTAATCGTTACACAAACCCCTTTTCACTGATCAACAGTAAAATCTGCTGAACCGCTTCATCCGGGGTCAGGTTGGAGGTGTCAATGGACAACTCCGGGTTTGACGGTTCCTCATATGGGTCATCCACCCCGGTGAAGCCTTTGAGCAGTCCTGCCTTGGCTTTTGCATACATACCTTTGCGGTCCCTTTTTTCGCACACGCTGATGGGGGTGGCCACATGGATTTCAAAGAATCCGCCATGGGCTTCGATGGATGTACGTATTTTTGACCGTGTACGCTCGTAAGGAGCAATGGGAGCGCAGATGGCGATACCTCTGTTCTTGGTGATCTCGGAAGCCACAAACCCGATGCGCCGGACATTAATATCACGGTGCTCCTTGGAAAAACTAAGTTCTGAAGACAGATTGCGCCGGACAATGTCCCCGTCTAAAAGGGTTACGGGCCGGGTGCCGATTTCCATAAATTTTGAATAGAGGACTTTGGCAATGGTAGATTTCCCGGCCCCGGAAAACCCTGTAAGAAACACTGTAAATCCCTGGGTGGAAGGGGACGGATAGGAGCGGCGCAACTCTTTGATCACATCCGGAAAGCTGGCCCATTCCGGTATATGTTTGCCCTTTCTGACCCGGTCACGGATATGGTCATTGGTAAAAGAGAGCGTTTCCTGGCCATCCGTCACCTCACTGGCCAGCTTAAACTCATCCTCAAAGGGCAGATATACCATCTCTTCAAAAAATACCGGTTCAATACCGATCTCTTCCCCGGCCTGCTGAGCCAACTCCCTGACCTGGGGAGTATCGTAGAACGGATTGCCGCAACTGTCACTTCCCGGGGTTGCGTGGTTATGGCCGATGACAAAGTGAGTACACCCGAAATTTTTTCCGATGATCATGTGAAGCACGGCATCTCTTGGACCTGCCAGCCTTGTGGATAAAGGCAACAGATTAAGCAGATAGGTGTCCGGGGGATAATAAGCGGCCACCTTCTGATAACAGCGCATCCGGGTATAATGGTCAAAATCTCCGGGTCTGGGGATGCCCGCGATGGGCAGCATCAACAGGTTTGCCTTTGCCTTTTTCATGGCCTGGATGGTCAGTTCGAACTGGGGACGATGGATGGGCTGGCGGGTCTGGAACCCCACAATTCGCTTCCATCCCAGCTTGCAAAACTGTTGCCGCACCTCTAAAGGCGTGTTGCGGATCTGCTTAAAATCGGAATGAATCGGCAGATTCAACGCTTCAATATTGCCGCCAACATAGTATCGGTCGCGTCCCTCCTGAAGCCGGGCCACCTCATCATGGGTCATATCTGTGGTGCCGTAAACCGCCATGGCCTCTTTTTCCCGATCCGCCTGCCAGATGTCCTCAATGGCCATGATACCTAAGGGAAATCCTTCAGGGTCTCGAAGAACAGCCGACTGTCCGGCCTCAAACCTGTCGGCACGATCCCTGGAAACATCAAGACAGATGGGCACAGGCCAGATTTCGCCGGAAGGCAGACGCATCCGGTCCAGGACACTTTCGTAGGCCTCCTGGGTCATAAATCCTTTCAGCGGAGTGAACACGCCTGTGGTCAACAGTTCAAAATCACATATCTGGCGCAGATTCAATGTGATATCCGGTAAAGAGGATAATAATTGTTTAAGTGCGATATGACGTTCCTGATCCACCAGAAGATTGACAAGGGATGTGTCTTGGGCCATCTAACTATCCTTTAAATAGTAGTAGTGAGTAGTGAGTAGTGAGATTAAAATAAGCTGTTTTCCTCACTACTCAATACTCAAAACTAACATCTTTCATTGTTTGTTGTGTCCGTCAGGACATGGCCGTTATTACTATTTCATTAATTCCTTATGGCTGTTAATCAGGGTTCCCACAACGCCGGGATCTGACAGGGTCGATATATCGCCAAGCTGATCATGCTCATCCGTTGCAATCTTTCTTAAGATGCGCCTCATGATCTTGCCGGATCGGGTCTTGGGTAGATCCGAGGCAAAATTGATGATATCCGGTGTGGCAATGGGCCCGATTTCACTTCTCACATGTTTTTTCAGTTCAGCCATCAGTTCATCGGACGGGGAAACGCCGATATTCAGGGTAACAAACGCATAAATTCCCTGCCCTTTGATGTCATGGGGATATCCGATGACTGCAGCCTCGGCCACATCAACGTGACTGCCCAGGGCAGATTCCACTTCTGCGGTACTCATACGGTGTCCGGAAACGTTGATAACGTCATCCACACGGCCCGTGATCCAAAAATAACCGTCCTCATCCCTGCGGCAGCCGTCGCCGGCAAAATAGTATCCGTCAAACATCTGGAAATAGGTCATTTCAAACCGGTCATGGCTCTTATAAACCGTACGCATCTGACCGGGCCAGGGTTCCTTGATCGCAAGGATTCCCTGGCAGGCCCCTTCCTGCTCTTTACCATCGTCACTGAGGACCACAGGCTGCACAGAGAAAAACGGCAGGGTGGCGGAGCCGGGTTTCTGGCCAATGGCATAGGGCAAGGCAGAAATCATGATGCCGCCGGTCTCTGTCTGCCACCAGGTATCTACAATGGGGCACTGCCCCTTTCCCACATATTTATGGTACCACAGCCACGCCTCGGGGTTAATGGGTTCGCCCACTGATCCCAAAAGCCGCAGGGAAGACAGATCATATTTTGTCACCCATTCCTCTCCCTGGGCCATGAGCGCCCGAATGGCGGTGGGGGCGGTGTAAAACTGGTTGACCTTCCATTTATCAATAGTGGCCCAAAACCTGCCGGGATCCGGATAGGTGGGCACGCCTTCAAATATAATGGATGTAGCGCCCTGGGAAAGGGGCCCGTAAACAATATATGAATGCCCCGTAACCCAGCCGATATCCGCCGTGCACCAGTAAACGTCGCCATCGTGGTAGTCAAATATGTATTTAAAGGTGGTTCCGGTATACACCATATATCCGCCGACATTGTGCTGAACCCCCTTGGGCGTGCCTGTGGAGCCTGATGTATAAAGGATGAACAGCGGATCCTCGGCATCCATCCATTCCACCGGGCATTCAGCACTCTGGGCCTGGGCTGCCTCGTGCCACCAGACATCCCGGTTCGCTACCATATTAACGTCAGAACCGGTTCGTTTGACCACAAAACAGGTTTCAACGGTGTGCCCATGGCCTTCGCACAGCTTGAGGGCCCTGTCCGCATTGCCCTTGAGGGGAACGGCCTTGGCCCCGCGCATAACACCGTCCGATGTCACCAGAACCTTACAAAGGGAATCCAAAATTCTGTTGGCCAGGGCCTCGGAGGAAAAGCCTCCGAATACAATGGAGTGGATGGCCCCTATCCTGGCACAAGCCATCATGGTTATGGCCAGTTCAGGGATCATCGGCAGGTAGATGGCCACACGATCGCCCTTGCCTACCCCGCTTTTTTTCAGGGCATTGGCAAAGCGACACACTTTTTCATGGAGTTCACGGTAGGTGATCACCATCTCCTCATCCGGACTGTTTCCCTCCCAGATGAAAGCAGCCTGGTCACCCCGGGTATCCAGGTGACGATCCAGACAATTATATGTAATATTGGTCTTGGCATTTTTAAACCATTCAATGAACACCGGCCCCTTGGACATGCTGTAGTTAAAATCCCGGACTTTATCCCATTTTTTTTCCCAGTAAAAAGTTTGTGCAATTTCACCCCAGAACCCTTCAGGATCTTCCACGGATCTTTTGTACATGGCTTTGTATTCGTCCATGGATTTAATCCAGGCATTTTCACGAAATTTATCCGGTGCATGAAACATGTTGTCACTCATATTCAGAAGCTCCTTTTCTTATTTATAATAATGTAGCTGTAATTTATTTTTAACCATTTTATCATCGATAATTAGAGCAAACTTTGTACCGGGAGCAACATATATGCATAACATATTGATAGCAAACATAATATTTGAAGAAACAGATCTCATTCAATCAAAGTCCAGCTACAATAAAAATTGTTAAACTTTCCGGATAAAACCCTTAAAAACCATTTAAAAGAGGAAGATAGATCAAATTACAATAAATATTGTAGATACAATTTAGTTGTAGCTGGACAGAACTATCCCTCTTCACGAAGTTTTTGAAGTCGCTTGCTGAGCGCCTGCTGGGAAATGCCCAGAATTTTGGCCGCAGCAGACTGATTCCCTCCTGTATGGGCCATGGCTTTTTCCACCAGTGCATTGGCAGCCTGCTTCAAAGTCGGAAGTTCCGGATCTACCGACATAGACGCCCCCACCCCATGATCGGTATGGATGGAAATATTAAACAAATCAGCAGAGATGGCACCGCCCTGGTATCTGGACATGGCATCGTAAACCATGGACTTCAACTCCCGGATATTCCCCTTGAACGGATGCGTTTCCATGATTTCAATAAGACGTTTCGGGATATCAGGCACAGGCTTGTCCAGTTCATCGGCAGCCTGGCAGATAAAGCGATCCAGAAGCAGGGGAAGGTCCAAAAGGCGTTCCCGCAACGGAGGTATGGTCAGCCTATGTGTGGAGAGGCGGTAAATCAGATCCTTTCTGAATTTACCCTGTTTTTCGAGTGCCCACAGATCCTGATTGGTGGAAGCAATGATCCGGGTATCCGAATGCCGGGTAATATCCGACCCCAGCGCCAGATAATCACCTTCCTGGAGCAGTCTGAGCAGCTTAACCTGGGAGGATAATGCCAAATCGCCGATCTCATCGAGCATCAAAGTTCCCCCGGAAGCCTGAAGAATCAAGCCGGGCCGGGCGTTCCGGGCGCTGGTAAACGCGCCGGGCACATGGCCGAACAAAGTGTCTGAAAACATATTATCATCCAACCCTGCCACGTTGACCTTTACCAATTTGCCCTTACGGCCGCTTAAGTTGTGAATGCACTGGCCAATCAACTCCTTGCCCACCCCTGTTTCCCCAAAGATCAGCACCGGCTGGGGAGACGGCGCCACAGCTTCCACATAATGGAAAATGGCATGCATCTGACTGTCCTGGGTAATAATCGCGCTGAAAGCTGCAGGTTTTTTTATCTGGGCAAACAACTCCTGGTGCAGGGAAGGAGAAAGCTGCCCCAAGGCCTGTCCGCCATCAAGCGCCTGTTTTACCGACTTAATCAGGCGATCCGAATCAACGGGCTTAAGGATATAATCCATGGCCCCGATCTTCATGCATTTAACAGCCGTATCCACCTCAAGATTACTTGTGAGCACAATAACAGGTATTCTTGGCCAGGTCTTGCGGATACTTTTCAACAGGTAGGCGCCGTTGATATGAGGCATATTTAAATCCAGGAGAACCAGCCCCGGAATTCTACGTTCCATGGTCCTGATCACATCCCTTGAATCCTGGATGGCAGTGATGTTGTCAAAACCGGCTATTCGCAGAATCGTTTCTACTGCAGCAAGAATTTTTGGATCGTCATCCACTATGAATATGGGGTTATCCGGATTTGGGGAATTCAAAACGATTAAAACCTCCTTTTTACCGGCACAATTTAAGGGTTAGGCCACCCTACCTTTATCCTGAAAAAAGAATCCCATGTCAACTGCTGTTCAAAAAACCTGACAAAAATCGAAACAAAAATGTAAATTTCTGGCCGGTTATTCCGATAATAACATCAAGGGGTTTCTAACAATAGAGACAAAATCCACTCCATAAGCCCGGTTATCTTTGAATTTTACCACTTTTGAACAATTCTAAAACACAATGGCATAAAACATGCTTTATATAATTTTAAGCACACAAGTCAAAAACATATTAAAAAAAAGGAATATTAAAATGGACAGCAACAAAAAAATATTTGAAGTAAAAAAAACATTTGGACTGAGTGTACTGCTGAAACTAACCCGTAAAACCATAGACGGGATAGAGATCAGTGAAATGAACGGAAAATACCGTTCCAATCTTAACTTAGACGAGATGAACCAGGCCGTTACCCGCACCATGGCTTCACACAATATTCAGTTGAAAATCGGATAAGCCTTTTGTCATCCCCCCCTTTTTGCCGGGCATGTAGTATCTTCCCGGCAAAATCTGATATATAAAGGACACCGGAAAGGCCGAATGCTTTTCCGGTGTTTTTTTATCTCAAAAACCACCATCAGGACGAAATTGATACATTAATGTGAGATATTTAACCGGTTAATATAAAAATGATCAAAATAGCAATAGTCGGATTAGGCGGCGCCATAGGCGCCATGTGCCGATTTCTGGTGTACGAAGGTTATATCAATGCCTTAAAAAACACATCGCTTCCCTTAGGAACCATTACCGTCAATGTTTTAGGATGCTTTATCATCGGATTTTTAGGCGGTATTGCCGATACACGGCAAGTCTTTGCCCCGGAAGTCAGACTACTTATTTTTACCGGATTCTTAGGCGGATTCACCACGTTTTCCACCTTTGGATTTGAACTGTTTTTATATATGCGCAACGGACAGATCGGTCTGGCCGTTTTAAACGGGCTTATCCAGTTAAGCGCCGGCCTGATTTTTGTGTGGATTGGATTCGAGTTATCAAAAGCCATTTGAAAAACAATTATGCATTTTTGTTATTTCTCAATACAAGATCTTTGCAGATGGTTGCAATCTCAAACTCTTCATCCGTGGGGACCACCCAGAGCTCCACAGCGCTGTCATCGGTTGAGATACGAGCGGATTTACCCCTTAAACCGGCGTTAACTTCTTGATCCACTATAATGCCGAGATGCTCAAGCCCTTCCAGGCACTTACCCCGGACTTTCGCGTCGTTTTCCCCAATGCCGGCGGTAAAGGCGATTGCATCCAGGCGTCCAAGCACGGCATAGTAAGCTCCGATATATTTTTTAATACCGTGGCACAGCATCTCAAAGGCAAGCCTGGCATTGTCATCACCGAAGGCCATGGCTTTATGAATATCCCGCATATCATTCATGCCGCAGATACCGGCAAGACCGCTTTCACGGTCAAGAACGGTCTGAATTTGTGCAGCACTTTTCCCGGTACAGGAGGCAAGGTAAGCAGGCAGCGAAGGATCAATGTCACCGCACCGGGTTCCCATGATCAAACCGGAAGTCGGCGTCATGCCCATGGAGGTTTCCCGGCACACGCCGCCCTTGACCGCGGTTATCGAAGACCCGTTACCCAGGTGGCACACAATATTGCTCAACTCATTTAAAGGTTTTCCCATGAGACCGGCAAGCGTTCTGGTGACATAGGCGTGGGAGGCGCCATGGAATCCGTACCGCCTGACTTTATATTGAGTGTAATAAGCTGCGGGCAACGCATACCGGTACACATAATCAGGCAGATGACTTGCAAACAGCGTGTCAAACACCGCAACCGAAGGCACGCCGGGGAAATGCGCCATGGCCGCTTCAATACCGGCCAGGTTGGCCGGGTTATGCAAGGGCGCCAGCACGATGTTCTCCCGGATGCCCTCAATGGCCCAGTCATCCACAATGCAGTTTTCCTTGAAAATTTCACCACCCTGGGCCACCCGATGCCCAATGGCCACAAGTTCCTGTGCAGATTTAACAAGCGGCTCATCACCCGCCATAAGTAAAGCGGCCACCTTTTCGATAGACTGGGTGTGATTTTCAAAACATTCAAACAACTCGGTTTTTTCACCGGACCCGGAGTCCGTGTACAAGGTATGGGTCAAACTGCTCTCCGGACTGCCGATTCGCTCCACCAACCCCGCGCATATGGCCCTGGGACCGGCTAAATCAAACAATTTATACTTCAGGGAGGAACTTCCTGAATTAATGACAAGTACTTTCATTTTTTCAACTTTCGCTTAATTGAGTTAATTATGCCCGGTTACATTCAGGGCATTCAGGCAGTTACACTTTAAGCTCATGCACCATTTCAATTTTTTAAACATCCCATGGCAGCATATCTTAAAGCTTCCGGCTTAAAGGAGTCCGGGGAAATCAGTTTCGCAGAGTAGCAATCAACCGTTTAGGATTTTCAAAAAAGGCAAATAGATCCAGAATATGCCGGATCATCACATCGGCGGACATCAGGGCCGGCAAGGCCATCCCCTCCTCTCCAAGCACTGCAACGCCCAACCTTGCATGTTTAAGCATCAGGGCATCATTAACCCCGTTGCCCACAGCCATGGTGGTTTCCGGGCCGATGTGTTTGAGTACATCCAGTTTTTTTTGATCCTGTTCCTGATTTGAAATGAGTACAACTTCAGCCTTCACACCTTCAAGCTGTACCCGGACAGAGCCAAAGGTATCGGCTGTCACAACGTGAAAATCAAGGCAGTGGGCAAGCCGGTTCATGGCCGGCCCTACCCCGTCAAAAAGACGGCCGTCCGCTGCAATGGTGCCGTTGTAGTCAAAGATTACATTCTGAATATTAACCGGACCGGTGCCGGGAATTTCAATACAAATCATGCCATCCCCTGACGAAATCTATAGATATGGTGCAATTATTGTTTCTAAAAATCGTTATACTCCACACCAGGTAATAACATTTTCCACATCCTCCCGCGGACTGATCACCTGGTTTGCAGGAAAATCCCAGTCAGGGTACCCGATTGCAATGGCAACGAGTAATCGCTTATCATCGGGGATTTGAACAATCTCTCTGATGACGTCGGAATAGATGATACCCTGGTTCTCAATACAGGTAGCAAGCCCGAAATCAACGGCAGCCAGGCAGATATTTTGAATAACCAACCCGGCATCCAGATAGACGCCTTCAATGGGGCGTGATTTATCACCAGCAAGGATGATCGCTGCAGGGGCGTCAAAATACCGGAATCCGCGTTCCATCCACGCCATCCGTTTGGCTTTATCTTCCCGTTCGATACCCATAACATTAAACAATCGTTTTGCAATATCTACCTGCCGTTCACGGTACACAGTGCCTTTTTCCGGTTCAATCACGATATGAGCCATCTCTTCAGGGGGATCTTCAGAACTGCGGAATCTTTCCACATTGGCACGTTTTAGCTGCTCCAAAGGTTCTTCGGCAACCACATAAAAATGCCAGGGTTGTGTATTTTTCGTAGACGGTGCCCTGGTAGCGATGGCAAGAATCCGGGTCAGCATCTCTTTGGGCACCGGTTTGTGTAAATATCCGCGAACACTTCTTCTTTGTTCAATGACATCCTTTAATTCCATTATTTCATCCTTGGATAGCTATTAAACCCCATGTATCAAACCTTGCAAATTGATGCCGAGCAGTTTAATGTGAAGCGCAATAAATACTCAACACTTTTTATGCAAATTTAGGACAGAGCCTTGGTTGCCCACAAAACAACCCTTTATCAAAAAGGGTATCCAATGTATAAGCTTTTATTATTATGATGACCATAAAACATATCACCAATCTACATGCAGCGGATCAGGACCCGGCCATTCATCACCTTGAGGCCAGGGTATATTATGAAGATACGGATCACTCGGGGGTGGTTTACCACGCCAATTATCTGAAATTTTTTGAACGGGCCAGAGAAGACATCTTCGGTATTGATACCCTGGTCCGGATGTGGCACGACAAAGGCATCGGCTTTGCCGTATACAAAGCTGAGATCGGCTACCACGAGGGGGCGCAATTCGGGGATCTCCTGGATATCCGGACCACCTGGGAAAAACAGGGGCCATACCGGGTGGTGTTTTACCACAGCGCCTGGCGCCCGGGCCAAAACAAGCCCGCGGTAACCTGCACCCTGGACCTGGTTTGCCTGGGGCCGGGCAAAAAGCTTTTGCCCATTCCGGAATTCGATTTTCTGGATTAGGGACTCAGATTTTACAACACAGCCTCCTTTTCCAGAATGCTCAACCCAATGACTTTGTGTCCGGGATGCCGTCCTTGTTCAGGATCTGAAATATGTCGAATTTCCACCCTGTACGCCTCCAAAGAAAGGCGGATCCCCTCCCGGCGGAGGGTCACTGAAAATATTTGACCCTCTTGGATATGATCCAATATCTTAGAATCTTGTCTTGCCAGGATACCCAAGCCAGTGTAAGTCCAGTCCCGCAAGGGAAACTGGTAAACCATCACGGAACCTGGGAACGTAAATTCAACACTGGCACCGTCCGCAGCCGCTGTTCTTAACTGTGTGCGAAGATCTTCGTTTTCTGAATTATTTTCTTTTTCCATAATCAGCCTGATAGTTAGATAAAATAAAAATTAACGTACATATTAAGCCATTTTACCTAATCAAATCAACAAATTATTATTCCGTACGGCAATTGTATAATCAAAATATTTAAGTTTTTTACAAATTGTTGTAAAATATTGTAAAATATTCATTATCAAGGAGGTGCCCGTGAAAGACGACCATATGTTGCCTGAAACGCAACAAAAAAAATCAGGAGTTACCAGGCGATGCTTCCTGAAAACCGTTGCCGGTGCCGCAGCCGGCATTGGTGTGTCCCAGATGGTGAACCCGACGCTGGTTAAAGCCCTTGAAAAAGAACTTAAACGGCATCCGGTTCTCTGGATCCAGGGACAGGCATGCACAGGCTGTTCGGTCAGCCTGCTCAACAGCGTTGATCCCAGCATTGCAGATGTGCTTTTGAAAGTCATCAGTCTGCAATATCATCCCACAATAATGGCCAGCGAAGGCGAAACTGCTCTGGAGAACCTGTTTGGTATTGCCAAGGAATACAAGGGGAAATTTTCTCTTGTTGTGGAAGGCGCCATCCCTACGGCAGCAGAGGGCAAGTACTGTGCTTTTGGCGAATACGCGCATAAAGAGTACACCATGGTTGACCTGGTCAAGGAAGTGGCTCCCATGGCCGCCTCCTGTCTTGCTGTGGGCACCTGTGCCGCATACGGCGGCATTCCCGCGGCCAACGGCAATGTCACCGGTGCCACCGGATGCAGAGACTTTTTTGCAGATAACGGCATTAACACCCCGATTGTCAATATCCCGGGCTGTCCGCCCCATCCGGACTGGATCGTCCTTTCGATCGTACATCTGCTGGAAAAGGGCATTCCTGAATTGGATGATGAAGGACGCCCCATGCTCTTCTTTGGAGAGAATATCCATGACAACTGCCCCAGGCTGAAAATGTATGAGGCGGACCAACTGTCCCAGACCCTGTCAGACCCCAAAGGCTGCCGTATAAACCTGGGCTGCAAGGGACCTTCCACATATGCGGACTGCTACAAGAGAAAATGGAACAGCGGCCTGAACTGGTGTGTGGATAATGCGGTCTGTATCGCTTGCGTTGAACCCGGTTTCCCGGATCAATCATCACCCTTTTATGAACCCGCATAATCCACCGGAACAGATTCACACAAGGAGAAATATTTATGTCAGGCAGCAAACCCACTACCGGATCAGTCGGGGTCGATAGCACTAAAAAACTTAAAATAAGCATTGACCCGATCACAAGGATCGAAGGCCACTTGAAAGCCGAGGTGGAAGTTAAAAATGGCGTTGTTGTGGACGCCCGCATGTCAGGCGGCATGTACCGCGGATTTGAGCAAATTCTTGTGGGCCGAGACCCCAGGGATGCCGTCCAGATCACCCAGAGAATCTGCGGGGTATGCCCCACATCCCATGCCACGGCATCATCCCTTGCCCTGGATGACGCATTCGGCGTAACACTTACGGACAACGGACGAATTGCCAGAAATCTGATCCTGGGGGCCAACTTCATCCAGTCCCATATCCTGCATTTCTACCATCTGGCAGCACTTGACTATGTGAACGGTCCGGACACGGCGCCTTTTATTCCCAGATATAAAAACAATGACATCCGGGTCTCCAAGGATATTAACGACCTATGCGTCGCCCAGTACCTTGAAGCCCTTGAAATACGTAAAATCTGCCATGAAATGGTGGCGCTTCTGGGCGGCAAAATGCCCCATGTCCAAGGCATTGTGGTGGGCGGAACAACGGAAATTCCCACCAGAGAAGCCCTGAATGCCTATAACGAACGGTTCAAGAAAGTCAAAAAATTCGTCATGGAAAAATATATTCCAGTGATCTACGCCCTGGCAGGGCCCTACGGCGATCTGCTCAAAACCGGTGTGGGCCACAAAAACCTGGTCTCCTGGGGTGTATTCCCCATGGACAGCAAAGGCAAAACCCTTCTGAAACCAGGTGTTTATACAGACGGGGAAGACTATAAAGTGGACCCTGCCCAGATCAAGGAATATGTTAAATACTCCTGGTTTGAAGACAGCACCACAGGTTTGAATCCCACCAGGGGCCGGACCCGGCCGGAACCGGGCAAAGCCGGTGCATACTCCTTTATCAAGGCGCCCAGATACAATGGCAAGCCCCATGAAGGTGGGCCTTTGGCCAGAATGTGGGCCACCAACCCGGAACTGTCCAAAACCGGCCAGGAAGCGCTGGGGGTTAAAAAACTGCGTGATATTGGCGATGCCTGTTTCTCAATTTTGGGCCGCCATGTGGCAAGGGCCGAAGAGACCGTCCTGGTTGCCAAAGCGGTTGAACAATGGCTTGCCGAAGCCACCCCGGGCAAAGAGACCTTTGTTCCGGCGGCTATCCCCGAAAACGCGGAAGGTCTTGGTATGACAGAAGCCCCCAGAGGCGCGCTTCTCCACTATGTGGAGATCAAGGACTCCGTGATATCCAATTACCAGATCACCTCTGCCACCATCTGGAACGCCAACCCCAGGGATGACATGGGCCAGAGAGGCCCCATTGAAGAAGCCCTGATCGGCGTCCCCGTACCGGACGTGGACAATCCGGTGAATGTCGGGCGCCTGATACGCGCCTACGACCCCTGACTGGGCTGCGCCGTCCACGTGCTGGACGCAGATACCGGCAAGGAAATCAAAGTGGAAGTTCCCCTGTAAATGAAAAAATTACTGGTGCTTGGTGTGGGAAATATCCTGATGCAGGACGAAGGCATGGGCGTCCACGCCATCAATGAACTCTGGAAGGAAAAAGAGACCTGGAAAGATGCGGACGTGGAGTTCATCGACGGCGGCACCTTTACCCAGGATATCTTTTACCTGTTTGAAGGGTATGAAAACGTTCTGGTGCTGGATATCGTCCGGGCCAACCAGGCACCCGGCACCATCTTTTCCCTGGAAGAAAACCACCTGAGAAAAGATAAAAAGCAGATGCTCTCTTTACACGACATTGATCTTTTAGACTCTTTAGGTATGGCTGAAATGCGTGGACACAGGCCCTATCTGAGGGTAGTGGGGATTGAACCGGCCACCATTAACTGGGGAACGGAACTTACCCCGCCTTTGGCAGCCGCCCTTCCCGATTATTTGAAGGTCGTTCGAAAACACATCAATGAGATCCTTGGGTCATCCGACACGGTGTGATACGGCGCCCCTGTGGGCAATTAATTTTCAGGTATCCACAAGCCACTCCCTGTTGGCGCAAAATTGATACGCCAGGAATTATCCTTCCCCCAATAGACCGCTGCCCCCCGTTCCTGACCGTAAATCAAGGAAAAATACGAAAGTTAATCTGTACAGTTCAGAAGGAAAATGATAATAAACAGGCAGAATCGACAGTAAGCCTAATCCAAACTCCTTGATTTTCTATGGTTTCTTATAATGGACAACATACTGAGTCTCCCCAGTGATTCTGATATCAAAAAAGTCCTGAAAAGAAATGACAAGGAACTGCCGGGATTTGCCCAGGTTATGGCCAAAATGCTCACCCTTTGCAATGACCCTGACGCTACCATTGGAGATGTGGCCAAACTGGTTGAAACAGACCCGAGCATCACCGCAAAGGTGCTGGGTATTGTAAACTCTGCTTTTTTCAATCTAAGATCCAGGATCTCGGCCATTTCAGAGGCCGTGCTCTTTCTGGGACTTGATGAGGTCAAAAAAATTTGCTTGGGTGCAACTTTTTTTGAAAAAATGGTTAAATCCGGACGCCAAAAACAATTTGACCGAACGTTTTTCTGGCGTCACTGCCTGTGCGTGGCAAGTCTCAGTCAGGCCCTTGCCGCGGAGATAGGATATCCCAACCCTGAGGACGCTTATACGGCAGGCTTGCTCCATGATTTTGGAAAAATTGCCCTGGACCGTTTCGGCCGGGTGAATTATGCTGTTTTTTGCAAAAACGCCTTCAACTGCACCGGCCCCTCGGTTGAAGCAGAAAGGGATGTCATGGGGATCGGGCACGATGACCTGGGGGCCTATTACGGACATCGCTGGGGATTTCCCCAAAAGCTTTCCCTGGCCATACAATACCACCACCGTCGTTTTAACCATCTGGATCTTTGCAAAGAAGATATGCAGTTTATTTGCATTGTCTGCCTGGCTGATTTTCTGGCCTGGACCCAGGGCATGGGCTCTGTGGATGCCATTTCCCCACTATCGCTACAGCCCGAAGTTGAACAAAATATTCAGCTTGACCGTATAAACTTTGAAGCCGTGATCCAAAAAATGGATGAAGAGATTGAAAATACGGCCAAGTTTTATGAATTCAAATTTCCTTCTTCTGACCAGTACCGAGCCAACCTGCTCAAGGCCAATTTGAAATTGAGCTCCATTAACTCGGCCTATTTTTCCCCCAAACAAAAAGAAATCCATGAGAAAAAGCGCTCTATGACTGCAAGCATCACCGCACCCCACTGCAGCCTGGAGCCCGAAAAGATACTATCGGCGACTTTGAAAGCCATTTGCCAGGATTTTGGTTTTGACAGGGTTTACATATTAAGGGCAGTCTCCCCTTTACGCCGCCTTCAGGTTGTAAAGTGCCTGCAACAGGACGGTTTTTCAAACCGGTTGGCATCTCACTATATCTCCACGGATAAGGTGGATAACGGTTTCCTCCAGTGCCTGAGAAATAAAGAGCCGGTTGTCATCAACGGCACCCTGCCAGGCGAAAAGGAGGTGCTGGAACGGTTTTCAGTATCCCAGATGCTTGTTGTTCCTTTTTGCAGTCATGATAAGGTAATCGGACTTCTGGGAATGGATTATGCCGTATCCGGACAAAAAATTGAGCCGGGTCTGTTTTCATCCATTGCGCTTGTGGCCAATGAGCTTGGGCTTGCGCTGGAAAATGCCTCGGCCTATAAAAAGGCCAAGTCCGCATCTCTTCACGACGGGTTGACCGGACTGCTGAACAGGGTGGCCGTTGATGATCTGTTAAAAGAATCTTTTATAAAAGCGGTCAGTGAAGATACCCCCCTTTCCGTTGCTATGATTGATGTGGATTTTTTTAAAAAATTTAATGATATGTTCGGCCACCAGGCTGGAGACAGCGTCCTCAAGCTCATCGCAAAAGCCTTAAAAAAAATGTCCCGCCCCACAGACTATGTCGGCCGATACGGTGGAGAGGAGTTTATCGTTGTCCTGAATAACACAGACCCCGCCAAAGCGGTTGTGTATGCCGAACGTATTCGAAAGGAGATCGAACGTCTGGGCCATCTGCTTTCTGATCGTTTTCCAGGGCTTGGCCTGACCGTGAGTATCGGCATCAGCAAATTTGAAAATGATATGAAAAACAAGGAAGCTCTGGTGTCAAAGGCGGATGAGGCCCTGTACAAAGCAAAGAAAGCCGGTCGGAATCGGGTGGTTTCAGGATAAGAACAGAGTCTGCCGGTAATTGAAGAGGTACAACCATTAAAATACCCGGGCTGGGCTGATAAACGGATTTATGATCATTCTTCCCCGAAGAGGATATAGTTGACGACACAACTTGTTCACACGACACACCCGTCATTCGTGCGGTTTTTTACTTGACACCTTGTCCTGCTCGGATAGAATGCACATATTTTTAATTTTTAACATATTTATATTTACATTGTAATCACTTTTTTTGGAGGTACCATGAAGAAATGGTCTGTATTGCTGGCTCTTTTACTTTGTCTGTCGTGGGCATCCCATGTTTCAGCCAAAACCACCTTTCGATACTCCAATTTTTTCCCGCCCACACATATCCAAAGCCAGCTTGCTGAAAGCTGGTGCAAGGAAGTTGAAAAAAGAACCAATGGAGAAGTGGTTATCCAGTATTTCCCGGCCTCCACTCTGACCAAAGCAGACCAAACCTACGGCGAGGTGGTGAGCGGGGGCATAGCCGACATCGGTATGAGCGCTTTGGGATACTCCCGGGGTAGATTTCCGGTGGCAGAGGCCATTGACCTGCCCATGGGATACACTTCGGGGGTCCAGGCCACGGCCGTGGCCAATGCCATGTACGAGAAATTCAAACCCGAAGAGTTCAATGAAACTCACATCCTGTTCTTCCATGCCCATGGTCCGGGCCTGATCCACACCCGGGATAAGGAAATAAACACCCTTGAAGACTTAAAGGGCCTTAAGATCAGGAGTACAGGGACCAGCGGCCTGGTTATGGACGCTTTAGGCGCATCACCAGTGGGCACAAGCATGCGGGAGTGTTACCCGATGCTGCAAAAGGGCGTGGTAGACGGCTCCTGTCACCCCATTGAATCCAACAAAGGCTGGAAATTGGGCGAAGTGGTCCATTACATGATTCAGAACTTTTCCACCGCGTATACCACCACCTTTGGTGTATTTATGAACAAAAATCAGTGGAGCAAACTTACGCCGGAACAGCAAAATGCTATTATGAAAATAAACCGGGAATGGGCAGTAAAACACGCAGAAGCCTGGGACGAATCCGACAAGGAGGGCATGGCGTTTTTCAAGGAAAAAGGAGGGGTTGTCATCCCCCAGTCAGCAGACGAAGCTGAGAAGTGGCGTGAAGCTGCGCTGCCGGTTCTTGACAACTATATTAAAAAAGTATCTGAAAAGGGCGTAGATGGAAAGGCTGTTGTGGATTTTATAAAAGCCAACATGTAGCACGCCGATAGGGTTTAGATAAATCGCGCCCCCAAGGTGCAGTAGCAGTTTTATGGAAGAATTCGTTTTAACGGATTCTTCCTAATTTTTTGTTAACACATTTACAATAACAGGTTTTTGAATGACATTGCTGGACCGTATTTTAAACCGTATTTCTGACCTGCTCAGATCTGTCGGCGCCCTTTCCCTGACGCTGATGATGCTCATTACCGTGGCTGATGTGACAGGCCGTTTTTTCAAACACCCCATTTTCGGATCTGTGGAACTTGTGGGTTTTTTAGCTGTTGCCGTGGCTGCTGCGGCCATGCCCCACACGTATAAAGTGGACGGACACGTGGGTGTGGAAATTATCACCCGTCTTTTGCCCCGCAAAACCCGTCTGCTGCTGGATCTATTTACCCGGACCCTGACGTTGATTTTTTTCTCAGTGGCTGCCTGGCAGATGTTTGTTTATGCCAAAGAGATGCAGCGGGCTGGCGAAGTTTCCATGAACCTGGAATTGCCTCTGCATTATATTGTCATTGTCCTGGCCATAAGCCTTGCTTTTTTTTCCAGCACCATCCTTCAGCAGATTGTTGCCACCGTCAACCAATTTAAAAAAGGCACAACCAGATGAGCCCCATTCTTACAGGAATTTTCGGCATTGCCGCCATGATCATCATGTTCATGACCCAGATGCCTGTCGCGTTTGTTATGGCCCTGGTAGGGTTTATCGGCGTTTCATTAATGGTAAGTCCCAATGCGGGGCTTATTCTTTTATCCAGAAGTTTTTATGACACCTTTGCCTCCTATGATCTGACCACCATTCCGCTGTTCATTCTCATGGGGCAGTTGGGATTCAATTCCGGCATATCCAAGCGCCTCTATTCAGCCGGGTATAAATTCTTGGGAAGCATACGCGGGGGCCTTGCCATGGCAACGGTGGCTGCCTGTACGGCATTCGGGGCCGTATGCGGCTCAAGTCCGGCCACGGCCGCCACTATGGCAACGGTGGGATTACCCGAGATGAAGCGGTTCAACTATGACGATGCACTGTCCACAGGCTCTGTGGCCTCGGGCGGCGGCATCGGCATGATCATGCCCCCGTCCGTGGTGCTGATCATCTACGGCATTTTAACGGAGCAGTCCATTGGCCAACTTTTTGTGGCCGGCATATTCCCGGCTCTTCTTGTTACCCTGCTTTTTATCGGTGCTGTTTTTATCACCTGTCTTTTGGACAAAAACGCCGGGCCTGCCGGGGAAAAATTTTCCTGGACCGAGCGATTCAAAGCGCTTTTGGGCCTTGGCGAAACCCTGATTATCTTTGCCCTGGTGGTGGGCGGCATTTTCTACGGCCTGTTTACCCCCACGGAAGCTGCGTCTGTAGGCGCTTTCGGTGTTCTAATCATTGCTGTACTCAGACGCCGGCTCACCTGGAAGGGATTCGTAAAATCATTAATGGAAACATTGACCACCTCCTGCATGATTTTAATGCTGATCACAGGGGCGGTTATTTTCGGTAAATTCTTGGCTGTTACCCGGATTCCCTTTGAGATTGCATCCTGGGTGAGCGAACTTAATATGGCGCCGGCCCTGGTGATTGCCGTAATCATTTTTATCTATTTTCTGGGCGGCTGTTTTATGGATGCCCTGGCTTTTGTTACCCTCACGGTGCCTATATTTTTCCCGGTGGTCATGGAACTGGGGTATGACCCCATCTGGTTTGGCATTATCATTGTTATGGTCACGGAGATGGGGGTTATTACACCGCCTGTGGGCATCAATGTCTACGTGGTTTACGGGGTGGCCCAAAACGTGCTGTCCCATAACGTGGCCCTGGAAAAAATATTTAAAGGCATTATCCCGTTTTTGATTGCCCTGATTGTCGGGATTATCATTCTTATTGCCTTTCCCTGGATCATATTGTTCCTTCCCGATTTGATGTACTCCTAAGAAATTGTAAAAAAATGACATATTCAAAAAAAACACCGGGGTGCGATTGAAAGATTTTAATACGCTGCTTGAAGGATCGGCGCAGGCCCATGGTCATCTGTGCCCGGGGCAGGTGATCGGGGTGCGCATGGCCATGCTTGGGTGTCGGCTCATTGGCTTAGATGAACCGTCAACATTGCCCCAGATCAAAAAAATCATTGTATATGTGGAGATGGACCGGTGTGCCACGGACGCCATCTCCTATGTTACAGGTGTAAAGCTTGGCAGACGGTCCTTAAAATTCATTGACAACGGCATCATGGCTGCCACCTTTATGAACCTTGAAACAGGAAAGGCATTTAGAATCGTTTCCACGGAAACAGCCCGGGAACTTGCCCCAAAATTGATGCCCAGCATTGAAGATTCAAGACTTGCCCAGCTCGAAGCTTATAAAATCATGAATGATTCAGATTTGTTTACGGTTTCCCGGGTAAAAGTAAATGTTCCCGCAGCGGAGATGCCCGGCCCCACACGGTTCAAGGCCGTATGTGCCCGGTGCGGCATTGTGGTCAGGGATAAAAAGGAAGTTTTAAAAAACAACCAGGTCCTTTGCCGGCCATGTGCTTTTGGATCCTATTATGAACCTGTGGACCCCTCATGAACACAACCCAATAGACTAATCTTTTCTTTAATCCTGTGAGGCAGACATTGACTGCTCCACGGACTTTCCTTTTTCAATAATGGCTTCAAGTTCATCCATTGTCTTGTCATACTGGCCGAAAAAGGTTTCAAACTTTTGAACCGTCTCATCATCTGGTTGGCAACGGTGCTTATTAAATTGATGGCATGTCTGGGCAGTGTAAACGTTGTCCGAACAGACTGCATCCCTTTAAGTGCATCCAGGGAGAACTCGCTGGACTTTATTTTCGATTCGCTCATTTTCTAATCCTCCTCATTTTTATTAAAATTAATTGATTTATATTACTTTGTAATTTTTTTTGGATATAATAATGAAAATAATATTGACACAATATTATTTAGACATATTTTACTCTCAAACAAACGGAAGGCAGACTTAAACGAGCCAACCGACAAAAACAACAATCAAGAGAAAGGAGTATGAACTATGTTTGCAAGAATCAATGAAATCGACAGAATGTTTGGGGCCATGGATCTGCTCCGCAGCAAAATGGACAGACTCTTCAATGAAATGGGAAGACCTTATCTGCATGGACCGGCATTAACCTTAGGGACCAATTCACCCAAAACCAATCTTATGGAAAACGGTGACAAATTTGAAGTCCGGGCAGAACTCCCCGGCATTTCAAAGGATGACATCAGCATTAAAATCCAGGGCAATTACCTTGAAATCAGCGGAAAAAGAGCAATTGAGCCCCTCGAAGGGTACAAGGTCCACAGAAATGAAAGGTCCGCCACCACATTCTCACGCAGCTTCACCCTGCCCGATGAGGTTGATGCGGAAAAAGTCGATGCAACGCTTAAAGACGGCATTTTGTATCTGACACTGCCCAAATCAGAGGCCGCCAAACCCAGACAGATCACCATTAACTAAAAATCAAATGAACAACAAAAATAAAACCCAGGGGGTTACCATGACTGACAGAAAAGATATCACTAAAACCGAAAACAAGACCATTGAGAAAACCCGTGAACTAAGAACCGCTACCCCGTCAGTGGACATTTATGAAAATGAAAATGAGATCCTGCTTTTTGCGGACATGCCCGGGGTTCACAAGGATGATATCACGGTAAACATTGAAAACGGCAAGCTCGCCATCTCCGGCGTCCGACGGCTTGATCACCAGGGCGTGTCGAACTGGGAGGAATTTGTGGACGTTGAATATGTCAGAAGCTTTTCCATCCCCCAAACCATTAATGTAGAAGATGTGGAAGCCAAGCTCAAAGATGGGGTGCTTACCCTCCATCTGCCCAAATCCGAAGCAGCCAAACCCAGATTGATTGAAATCAAAGCTGCCTAAGACAAGGAGACCATCTTCTTTGTGCCAGTATCAGGATGGCTGCTGCAAAACAAATGAGCCGCAGCCATCCCAGGCCCTCAACCATAAAAACCAAAGGAGATGAGACATGAATATTAAAGACCGACAACCGGACAAACCACAAATTCCCAAGGAGGCAGATAATGGACCAGGCAAAACCCAAAGGTGCCGGCAAAAGCAGTTTTGAACTGATTGACACGCAGATTTTAGAACAGATGCTGCCAATTCACAAGGGCTCGGTAATTCTGGATCTGGCCTGCGGTAAAGGGCTGTATTCACTGTTTCTATCACAGCTTTCGGGACCGAGCGGCCTGGTATATGCCGTGGATCTCTGGGAAGAGGGGCTTGAAATACTGGAACAAGACGCGCTGAAAAAAGAGGCCGCAAATATTTTAACCATCAAGGCGGATGCCACCAGGGAAATAGACATTGAAGCTCATAGCTTGGATTTGTGCCTGATGGCCACAGTACTGCATGACTTCAAGGAGATGAACGCCGACCAGACAGTTTTAAAACAAGTGCTAAACCTTCTTATACCCGGGGGATGCCTGGCCGTAATTGAATTCAAAAAGATGGATGGACCTCCCGGTCCGCCGGCACATATACGCCTGTCCCAGGAAGAGACGGAAAAACTGGTCACCGGGGTGGGATTTAAAAAAATAAATACTACGGAGATCGGTGACTACAACTATCTGACAACTTTCAAGTCACCGATGTAAAACAGGCCCCGTTCTCCGGACAAAAAGCAAAAAGACTTTTCAGAAAAGTCTGAAAAGCCTTTATTTTTAAGTGGCGTCCCCAAGGCTACTCTCCGTTTACCCCAATTCCACGATAACCCTTACTGCCAGCCGTAAATCCTTTACCTTTCAGACAGCTGGAACAGATGGTATCCAGCTCCAAAAACAAATCAAAATATAGCCACAACAAGACGTCAGTCGTTAAGTTGATGCCTGGACGATAAACCCGATATGGACGATGAAATTCCAAAAACTTTTTTCCTGAAGGGCAATTATCACTTCGGCAGTGTATCAGGGATTTTAATCCCATCTCTCCATGGACGGTACCCATCTGATCTGGACAATAACATCTTCCATCAAAACCTGCTGAAATTGTTGGATTTGGACGATGATTGACGGTTGGACGATGATTTTTCTAAAACTTTTTCCGACAGTCGAATAACAAACCCGTAAAAAATAAAAAACCGATGTAAGCACTGCTCAAAAATCCAGTGAGTGTGTCCCAGCACCACCCTACAGGTCCAATATCCCCTATCGGTCCTGTTGTAATAAAATAGCATAAAAATCCCGGAATTGCTTTAAGGACGAGCCTAACAGCTGTCCTTCCCCTGGCGGGTCGCTTTTGGTACGGGCCAATTTTTTATGTTCTCAAAATTGTATTAAACTTTCTTGAAAAAATGTTGAGTAAGTGTTTTTTTTACCGTAGTGCTGGGAAGTCTTATGCCGATTAGCACGATTTATTATATAATTTGTCGACTGTTTTTTTCATTTTGTCTCTACCCATATCATTTGCATAACGAACCTGTCCTAAAATAGCTGACAGTAGCAGTTCAACGTCAGGAGAGTTCTCTTGGAAGGCATCCTTAAAAATCTCTATTGTTTTTTGCTTTGCATTTTGCACCGGAACCAAATCAGAGTCATTCCTGATATCCTCAATAGTTTTGTTACCTATAAATCTAAACACTAAAAATTTATTTGTAATCTCTGATACAGTATGTCGAAAAATTCCCTCTATTGCATTACATATACCCTGGTGGTCTCTATTGGATAGATAACGCTCAAAATCTTTTTGAAAAAACTTTTTCATGTAAAAGGTCAAGTCTGGGGTGTCCAAAAACGCGGTTT
>NZ_DDYV01000153.1:0-13487 GCF_002348205.1 Desulfobacter sp. UBA2225
TTTGATTTTTTGGAAAAACCTTTGTCCATTGACAAGGTTATACTCTCCATAAACAATGCCCTGAATTTCAGGAAACTTGAGGAAGAGAACCGGTACCTTCGCAAAAAAGCCATTGAAAAAAATTCCATTACCGGCACAAGCCCTGCGGTTCAGAAGCTTTACGGCGAAATTATGGCCGCAGCGCCCACCGATGCCTCCATACTGATCACGGGGGAAAACGGTACGGGTAAGGAGATGGTGGCCCGCACCATTCATCAGTTCAGTAACCGTCCTGAAGGTCCCTTTATCATTATCAACTGCGCAGCCATTCCTGAAGAGCGCCTGGAACCCGAACTGTTCGGGCATGAGAAAGGGGCTTTTGAAGGAGCCTCAGCAAAAAACAGAGGTAAATTTGAACTGGCTGCCGGTGGAACTCTGTTTTTGGATGAAATAGGGGATATGAGTATCAATACCCAGGCCAAAATGCTGCGGGCCCTGGAATCCAAAACCTTCCAGCGCATCGGTTCCAGCCGTACCCTGCACATGGACGTACGTGTGATCACTTCATCCAACAAAGATCTTGAATNNGAAGATCTGTTTTTCAGACTCAATGTCATACCGATCCATGTTCCGGCCTTAAGGAAAAGGATTGAGGATATCCCCATACTGGTGGATTTTTTCTTAACTCAACTGGCTGAAAAATCATCCGCGCCTAAAAAAACGCTCTCCAAAGAGGCTGTTGAGCTTTTAAAACAATGGCATTGGAAGGGAAATGTCAGGGAACTGAAAAATTTGATGGAGCGTTTATCCATTATGGTGNNTTGGGAAAAATGATATTCCTGCACCCTACAATCCTGATATTGAAACATTTCCCGAAACGGGTGAAGAGCGCAACCGGATTTTTACCATGGCGCAATTGGACCAGGCAAAAGTTGCCTTTGAAACGGAATTTATCCGTTTAAGGGTGGATCAGATGAACGGGGATCTTCAGGCGGCGGCTAAACAGATGGGAGCAAGCTTGAATTTTATCAAAAAAAGAATATCTAAAAGTTGATGCATATTAACTGATGCGTATTATTAGTGGTGCCTGCCGGGGCAGGAAACTGGTTCAGATCCAGGGGAAAGATATCCGTCCCACCTCGGACCGGGTCAGGGAAGCTGTGTTCAATATCCTTGGCCCCGGTATTCGGGGAAAAAGGGTACTCGACATGTTTGCCGGCACCGGGGCTTTGGGGCTTGAGGCATTGAGCCGGGGCGCTCAGTCTGCCGTTTTTGTGGATGCGGCCCAGTCTTCCTGCAATGTGATCAAACGCAATATTGAACTGTGCCGGATGGCGGATCAGGCCCGGATTCTCTGCCATGACTTAATCAAAGGGTCTTTACCTGTATTCCATCACACCTTTGATCTGATTTTCATGGATCCCCCGTACCATAAAGAGTATCCGGGACAGGTGCTTGGAAAACCTGGGTTTTCAGAACTCCTTGCACCCGGGGCAATTGTCATTGTGGAACAGTCTGCCAAAGAAAGCCTTAACTATCCCGGAAACAGCCTTGACAAATACCTGGAAAAAAAATACTCAAGGACAACTCTTACATTTTTGCGGAAATCCGCCATAGACGAAGGATGCGTATGATTTACCGAAAACGGACAATTGCCATTTATCCCGGTTCCTTTGATCCCTTGACAAACGGACATCTTGACGTCATCAGACGCGCCCAGGAAATTTTTGACCACGTAATCGTGGGGGTGCTGTACAATTCGTCTAAAAAAACACCGTTATTCTCCCCCGAGGAACGTATTTCCATAATTAAGGAATGTTTTGAAGACCCATCGATAGAGCTGGACTCGGCAAGGATTGAAGTGGAGACTTTTAATGGCCTTCTTGTTGAATATGCCCGAATGAAAAAGGCTGTGGCCATTATCCGGGGCATGCGGGCTTTGTCTGATTTTGAAAGTGAATTTCAGATGGCGCTGATGAACAGAAAGCTCAATAGGGAGGTCCAGTCGGTCTTTCTTATGACAGGATCGCGCTGGATTTTTACCTCATCGTCCATCATTAAGGAGGTTGCCCGGTATGGCGGGGATATCTCTGATATGGTTCCCAAACCCGTGGAGCGTAGGGTGAAGGAGAAATTTGAGACTCTCGTAAAAAGCCAGGAATGGCAAAAACGTTATAAATGAAGGGTATATCAACGTGGATTTGTGGCAGCTTCATATTTTTGTTTCCGTGGTTGAGCAGAAAAGTTTTTCCAGAGCATCAGAACAGATTCATTTATCTCAGCCCACAGTGTCCACCCATATCAAGGAGCTGGAGGCTCATTTCCAATGCCGCCTGCTGGACAGGCTAGGCAAGGTGACCGAGCCGACCCGGGCAGGTGAGATTCTTTATGATTATGCCAAACGGATGCTGGCGCTGAAACAGGAAACCCAGTCCGCCATGCTGGATTTTTTAGGGCACACCAAAGGACAGCTGATCATCGGCGGATCATCCATCCCTGCCGGGTATATCCTTCCCAGGATGTTGGGGGCATTTAAAGCTGATTTCCCGGATGTATCCATCCTTTTGACGGTCGGGGATACCGGTCAGATCACCCGGGCTGTCAAAGACGGTGAACTGGAACTGGGCGTGGTGGGTGCAAAAACCAGTGACCCCGACATTGTTCAGGAGACATTGGTTGAAGATGAAATGAAACTCGTCGTGCCCGCCGGTCATGAATGGGCGGACAGGAGAAGTGTGACCTGCAAGGCGCTGCTGTCCCAGCCATTGATTGCAAGGGAACAGGGGTCTGGTACCTGGAAAACCGTTATCGCCAGCATGGAAAAGGCGGGGATTGACCTATCCCGGCTTGAACCTGCAGTGACCATGGGCAATTCGGTTTCAGTCATCCAGGGCATTCTCAACAATGTGGGTATTTCCATTCTTTCCACCATTGCCGTGGCTGAGGAGTTGGCCAGGGGGCGTCTTCATGCCCTGAGTATTGAAGGCCTCGACCTGTCCAGGCATTTTTATCTGACGCTGTCCAGGAAGAGGACCCGCTCTCCGATATGTGAGAAATTTATTCACTTCTTAAAGGACCAAGTTTTCAGCTGATTGTCATTCGGCGACAAACAGATTCAGCGCATCAATAAACTCGGGGTCCTGTTTATCCATTGTTCGGATTACTTTCTTGTGAATCCGTTTTTTCACTTCCCGGAAAATACCGCGCTTTTTGTCAAATCCAGCGGCAAATGCCATCGCCTCCTTGAATAAATCGTCCCGGTTTTCACAGGCTTTGACAATCACATTGGCGTACTCAAGATCTACCGCAGTCATCCGTTGACCGGACAGCAGCATATGATTGAACATGTATTCGGGTATCGCTTTGCGCACCAAAGCGATCATGCCGGGCAGAAGGGGTATGCCGATATCCACTTCAGGAAAGCAAAAAAAACCTTTGTCCTTTCTCATGAACCTGAAATCGCAGGCACAGCTTAAAATAGCGCCATTGCCAAAGGTATGACCATTGATGGCAGCGATCACAGGTACGGGAAAAAGCAGCAGGCGCTTAAATACCTCGTTCATGCCATACATGAAGTCAATGATGTCTTGCCTTTGTTGGGCAGCTAATCTTTCACCAATCCATTCCACATCAACACCCTGGGAAAAGTTTTTTTCATCCAAGGCGGTAAGGATCATGGCTTTCACTTGCGCATCTGCCTCTACCTGGTCAAGACATCGCAGAAAATCCTGTGCAAAAATTTTATTCATTCTGTTGGCCGTGTTACACATTGAAACGATTGCCACCGCATCTTGTTTTTTCCATTCTATAACGGCCAAAATGCCCTCCTGTTAATTAAGAAATATTTAGACAAGTAAACATTGTTTATTGAAAATAAATTAAATAATTTCATATTTCAAGGGGCTAAAACTTCATTGACAAGCCAATGGATTTCTGACAAGCTTCTTTAATACCGTATATTTCGGCGCAAATCTTTATGCCAAGGAAGACGCCAATGATTTTAGGATTAGATGTTGGAGGCACAAATACAGATGTTGTTTTTCTCAGCCCAAAAGGTGTCCAGAAATATGTAAAGGTGCCTACCCAGCCGGACAATTTATTTAAAAGCGTTCTTTCAGGTTTTACTTTGATTCTTGAGGACGTTGATCCGGGACTTGTTGAGCGGGTTGTTATCTCCACCACCCTGACCACCAACGCGATTGTTCAACAAACCGTGACACCGGTGGGCATCATTGTTTCAGCCGGGCCGGGTATAGATCCTGAAAATTTCAGGACCGGGGATCAATATTATGCCGTAGGCGGCTCCATCAACCACCGTGGCCGGGAAATAGAGCCGATCAATGAGGCGGAAATTCAGATTGTGGGTGAAAAGCTCAAAAAGGCGGGCATTGAATATGTGGGGGTTGTCGGAAAATTTTGTGTCAGAAATCCTTCCCATGAAATTCTCATCAAGCGGATATTAGATAAGCAGTTTAAACAGATCTTTTTAGGGCACCATGTTTCCGGCAATTTGAATTTTCCGCGGCGAATTGCCACCACTTACATGAACGCGGCTGTATATCCCCTGCATAAAGACTTTTTCCAGGCCGTTGAGCAATCCCTTGAGGAAATGGGGCTTACCGTACCCATTCAGATTCTCAAGGCGGACGGCGGTACCATGACATTGGCAGCATCAATGGATTTTCCGGCCCAGACGGTTTTATCAGGACCTGCAGCCAGTATCATGGGGGCGATTCCCTATGCCCCTGAAGGTCAGGATGCCGTTGTCCTTGATATCGGCGGTACCACTACGGATATTGCATTTCTGGTGGATAAGACGCCATTGCTTGAACCCGTGGGCATCCAGCGCGGGGGATATAAAAGTCTGATTCGCTCCCTGCGAACGGTTTCCGAGGGCATTGGCGGCGACTCGGCCTTAAGGATCAATGACAAGAACAAGCTTACTGTGGGACCGGACCGTATGGGGCCGGCCATGGCTTTTGGCGGGTCTGTACCGACGCCCACGGACGCCCTGGTGGTTTTAGGACTCATGGACTCGGGGGACCAGGACCGGGCCCGGCAGGGTATAAAATCCATTGCAGGTCAGTTGGGCATGGAAGAAAAAGAGGCTGCAGAGCACATATTTAAAATCTGTTGCAACATTATTTTGAAAAAAACCTTTGAGATGATCGATACATTAAATTCAAAGCCTGTTTACACGGTCCATGATTTCCTTGAAGGGTACAAGTTCAGTCCGGACACCATTCTTCTCATGGGAGGGCCGGCCAGATTTTTCGCCGAGAAAATCCAGGATATGTATCAGCTTGAAACCATTGCGGTCCCCTATGCTTCAGTGGCAAACGCCATTGGCGCTGCCCTTGCCAGAACTACCTGTGAGGTCACGGTGAATGCAGACACGGAGCAGGGCGTTGTAACCGCCCACGAAGAGGATTTTGCCGAGCCTGTCTCCAAATCCTTTTCTAAAGACGATCTGGTGGAGACCGCTTACAGCCTGCTTAAGGATAAGGCGGAAAACGCAGGGGCTGATCCCGACAATCTTAATGAGGTGGAAGTGGTGGAATTTCAGGAATTTAATATTGTGCGTAATTTTTCTCCCAGGGGAAAAATTTTTCGGATGAAAATTCAGCTTAAACCCGGCCTGATACATGGGTATGAATCAATGCTTAATCCGCAGGCTTTATAAAATAAAAGGGGATACCATGTTAAACGCACCTCATAAAACCGGGTTGGTGTTTTTTCCTGCATTTGACTGGGCCATCGACCCCACCCACCCTGAAAGGGAAGAGCGGCTTTTGTATACCCAGGACCAGGTTACCGAAGAAGGGGTTTTTGATATACCCGAAATCATAGAATACAAGCCTGAAATTGTGACGCCGCAAGATTTACAAAGGGCTCATTTCTGTGTACCCGATGAACATAGCGTTACAACCGAATCCCATCTGATATCTGCAGGCGGGGCCAAGGCCATTGCCAATGCCGTGATGTTAAAAGAGGTCAAAAACGGCTTTGCCCTGGTCAGACCTCCGGGACATCATTCCATGCGGGTGACCCACGGGGGGCGCGGATTTTGCCATATCAATATTGAAGCGATTATGGTGGAATATATTCGATCCCAGTATGGCGTTAAACGTATTGCCGTCATTGATACGGACTGCCACCACGGGGACGGCACCAATGATATTTTCTGGCATGATCCTGATGTGCTGTTTATCTCGCTGCATCAGGATGGCCGGACCATGTATCCGGGCACAGGCTTTCCCAATGAACTGGGCGGTCCCAATGCCAAGGGCTCCAATTTAAATATTCCGCTTCCCCCGGGGACTTCCACCAAAGGGTATCTCTATGTTATTGAAAATTGTGTGCGGCCGGTACTCGCGGAATTCAAACCTGATCTTGTGGTGAATTCGGCCGGCCAGGACAACCACTACACAGATCCTTTGACCAATATGAATTTTTCGGCCCAGGGGTATGCGCGTCTGACTTCCATGCTTAAGCCGGATATTGCGGTTCTTGAAGGCGGATATGCCATTGAAGGTGCTCTGCCTTATGTCAACCTGGGGATTATCCTCGCCATGGCAGGTATAGATTATTCCGGGGTGGTGGAACCCAACTATAATCCGGAAAAGCTCAAACAGTCTGAGAGCATTACCGATAAAATCAAACAGACCTGCGACCAGATCATGCGCTACTGGAATCAGCGGCATCAAATGAGAGAAGCCGCCGGTGAACCTGGGCAGATTGTGACCCGCCACCGTGAAGTCTTTTATGATACGGACAATATTTTTGAACGCCAGAAAGAGAAAATCCGGGTGTGCAGGGATTGCGGCGGCAGTTTTGAGGTCGATTCCAAGGCTGCCCCAGGCTATCATATTCTGGGGGTTCATATTCCCATCAATGCCTGCAAAGCTTGCCGGGAACAGGGCTATGAGTTTTATGACCAGGCAGATAAAAGCAAATACCAGCGTATCTATCTCCAGGATCGGACTAAGGATTTATACGAGGTCAAATCATAGGCCCTGTACGCAAAGAAGATGCGTTGTTCCCAATTGCTGGATAGTTTAAAGAAAAGAGCCCTTGTTATTGAACTGACAAGGGATTTTTTTCGTTCCATGGATTTTTTCGAGGTGGAGACCCCCATTCGGTGCCCATCAATTATCCCCGAAGCCCATATTGACCCGGTGACATCCCAGGGTGCATATCTGCAAGCCTCACCGGAGTTGTGTATGAAGCGGCTTTTGGCCCGGGGCGCAGGCAAGATTTTTCAGATCTGCAAATGCTTTCGCCAGGGGGAGCGCGGTCCGCGTCATTTGCCTGAACTGACACTTCTCGAATGGTATGCCGTTGACCAGAGCTACGAAGACCTCATGGTGCAGTGCCAGGATCTTTTACGCCATATTGCAAAAGGGTTGGGCACACCGGAACGCTTGATCTATCAGGGCCTATCCCTGGACCTTGAAAACGCCTTTGAGCGGATTACGGTTAGCGAGGCTTTTGAGCGTTTTTGTGATCTTTCGTTGAACCAGGCCATGGATACCGGGCGCTTTGATGAGATTATAAGTTTTGATATCGAACCGCATTTAGGCACATCCCGGCCCTGTTTCCTTTATGATTATCCCATATCCATGGCCAGTCTTTCTGCGGCCCATTCTGAAAAACCGGATATAGCCCAAAGGTTTGAGATGTATGTTGCAGGCATTGAACTGGCCAACGGATTCACGGAACTGACCGACCATGAACTTCAGAGAAAACGCTTTGAAAAGGAAAATGAACTGCGCATCAGTCAGGGGAAAACAAACCTCCCGCTGCCGGAAAAATTTTTATCCGACCTTGCCGTGATGCCGCCCGCTGCCGGTATCGCCCTGGGCATTGACCGTCTTGTCATGCTGTTCTGTGATGCGCCGGATATTGAAGAGGTTGTTGCTTTCCCGCCCGAGTTGCTTTAAGGGACAATACTATTTCGGCAATGTGGAAGTTTCAATAAGTTGTTAAATTACTTTCATGTTTTATTGTGGCTTGAGTCTGGGTATTGAGAGATTCCGAATGAAAGTCTTTGAGATATTCGGGAAGCCGGTTAAACATTTCTACTGGTGTCTTGGGAAGCTGCTCACTGTCAATAACCAGATTTTGACTTTTACTGATCGGGCTGGAAAGATTAATGATTTTATCTGCTTTTTCAATAGTCCGGCCGGCCTCATCGGTAAATATGATTACCTCAGGCCCCTGGCTGTTTATCACGTAGACTGACTGGCCGTTTATCAAAGTCAGAATGCTCCCCTCCGGGCAGGTACCGATTTCTTTGACAAATGAATAGAGAATAAGCTGTAAAATCGGATTACGCCCTGAATAGTCCTGATAAATCGTATTGACCACTTTGGTTGGATTAACCGCTTCGCCGTAACTTCGTTTCAAGGTCATGGCACTGTATATGTCCGCCAGTTTGCAGATTTTGACATAGGGCGGCAGGTCTGAAGGGGATTGATAAACAGGGTAAGCTTTTTTTTCGTTAAAATAGATTGCTGCATGGTGGTATTTAATAATATTTTCTATATATACGTCGTAAATGCCGTTGATTTTCAAAAAAAGCGTTCCGTATCCCCCGGCATGTTTTTGAATTTCTCTGAGCTCCCTCCGGTTCAATACGCTCTTTTTGTTCAGCAGGGAATCCGGGATCATTATTTTGCCCATATCGTGCATGAGATAGCCCATGGAGATGGTGCGCACGGCTTCACGAGGGTAGTAAAAAAACGGCACCATCTCTTCTTCTCGGTGCTGTTTCAAGTTATCTTTAAATTTGGCAATGAGCATATTGTTAATATACTGGGAAAAAATTTCGTTAAACCGCTTTAATACAATGGTGCCGATATAGCAGACACCAAAGGAGTGTTGAAAAAAATAGTCATCGGTGGAGAAATAGTCTTTCATGCTGTTCAGAATCAACCGATCGGTCTCAAAGAGCATTTCCATGATGTCGTTTATGGCATGAACGCTTTCTTTAACATTTATTTTGTCAGACACCCCGTCATCTTTTTTTTCCCGGGGGTCTCTATTAAATAGGCGCTTTTGACTTTTAACCAGATCGCTGAACAGTTGTTTGGCCCGTTTGTATTTTTCGAGGAAGATTTTTTTTTCCCGCATCATTTCAAGCATCTTCTGTTCAGCGTCAACAGACATTATTGAATCTCCCCTCTTTGGATTTGAAAAATGAAATGAATAATAAAGTGATTTTATAACTTCTTTTAGATTGTTTGAGCAAACTCTTAATCAATATGAAACCCGGTTTCCCTTTAGAAACCGGGCAAAAGAAGCTAATTTTTCACAGGGTCTTCTTTTACGGTCTGGTAAAATACACCCCGCTCCTGCTGGACAGATTCTACTTTATCTTCCAGGATCAGTCGTTTCATTAAAATTTCAAGTTTTTTCTTTTCGAGGTTTAACGCCGCAGTAAGGTCATCTATGGTGCAGGGGCGGCGGTGAATGGTTTCCATAACCATGGCTTCCATCTCTTCATCGCTGATATGGTTCCTTGATGTCAGATCCTTCACCCGGGCAATGATCTCCACATTGGCAGCATTAATAATTCCGGCTACCCGTTCAAGGTCCTGTTTTGAGGCAGGTTTAAGCCCTGCTACAGCCCCTGGCCGGTCCAGGGTATTGAGCTGAACCCGGGTGGGATTAATGTCTCGAATGATTTCTCCTAAGGTTTCAAGTTCTTCTTTGGCATCGTTGATCCCGGGCAGGATAAATACCTCCAGCCAGAGTTCTCCTTGGAAAGATTTGGCAAACGCTTTAAGTCCGTCAATCATCTTATCAACATCAATCTGCCCGGAAGGCCGGTTGATCTTTTCAAAGGTCTGGGGGGTAACGGCATCCAGGGAGGGCATGACCAGATCGGCCCTGTTTAGATCCTTTCTGACGACGGGGTCGGACAGCAAGGTGGCATTTGTCAGTACGGCCACCCGGATTTTTGCCTTTATTTCTTTGATAAAGTCAATGATCCTGCCGATGTCCGGATTTAAGGTGGGCTCTCCAGAACCTGAAAAGGTGACATAATCCGGGTCAGGATGATTTTCAAAGTAATGGGCAAGCTCTGCTTTAACCTCATCAAAGGGAACATATGCCGCTCGCTTAAGGGTCTGGTTGGTGGTTGGTCCGCACTCGCAGTAAATACAATCCAGTGTACAGGTTTTGTGACGGACAAGATCCACGCCCAGGGAAAGCCCAAGGCGCCTTGAAGGGACCGGTCCAAATATATGATTATATTTCATTTTAGTTTCTGCCGGTGATGTCCCTGTGGGCCATCAGGCGGATGGCGTTGACGCGGATAAAGCCTTCGGCATCTTCCTGGTTGTAGCCGCCGGTGATGTCCATAGAGGACAGGTTCTGGTTGTACAGCGAAGATGGTGAGGTCCTGGAGATCGGGTAGGCCACCCCTTTGAACAGTTTTAGGGTTACTTCGCCGTCAATCAGTTCCTGGCTTTTGTCAATGGCTGCCATGAGAAATTCCATTTCAGGGCTGAACCAGAAACCGTAATAAACCAGTTCACCCAGCCTGGGCGCCAGCATATCCCGAAGACGCATGACCTCACGGTCCATGGCAATGCCTTCAATATCCTTGTGTGCCTCATGCAGAATGGTTCCGCCCGGCGTCTCATAAACCCCCCTGGATTTGATGCCCACAAACCGGTTTTCCACCATGTCGAGACGGCCTATACCATTTTCGGAACCCAGTTGATTCAGGTACAAAAAGAGATCCAGGGCATCTGTTTTTTCGGTGCCGTCTTCCAGATTTTTTACCTTGACCGGGATGCCGTTTTTAAATTCAATGGTAATGCGTGTGGGGGTATCCGGGGCCTTTTCCGGGGATACGGTGCGACAATAGATGCTTTCATCGCATACTGCGCCGGGATCTTCAAGGATACCTGCTTCATGGGAAATGTGCAGCAGGTTATCATCTTCGCTGTAGGGCTTGGCTGCGGTCTGCTTGGTGGGAATCCCGTGATTTTTCGCATAGGCCAGAAGGTCGGAACGGCCCTGGAAGGCATTGAGAAAGTCCGGGTTTTTCCACGGCGCAATAACTTTTATGGCCGGATTCAGGGCATAGTATGAGAGCTCAAATCGCACCTGGTCGTTCCCTTTGCCCGTGGCACCGTGGGACACATACCGGGCGCCGACTTCCTTTGCGATTTCAATCTGCTTTTTGGCAATGATGGGACGGGCAATGGCTGTACCTAAAAGATAGCGGCCTTCGTAAACCGTATTTGACTTGAAAACGGGGAATATATAATCGGTGACAAACTCCTTTTTCATATCTTCGATGAACACTTTTGATGCACCGATTTTAAGGGCTTTTTGTTCTGCTGCCTGAAAATCTTCATCCTGGCCGATGTCAGCCATGTATGCAAATACTTCGTACCCCTGTTCCAGCAGCCATTTGAGGATAACCGACGTATCCAGTCCGCCTGAATACGCCAGAACCACTTTTTCCTTTGCCATTAAAAACTCCTTCAATTCATTGAGTATTTGACCGCAAACTTTATTTTACGGTCCTTGTGTTACTTCAGACAAAAGTTATTAACGCAAAAAAATAGATAACAGTCAAGCGCATAGGGCGATCGCATGTAATTTATCGTCCGTCGTCCGATGTCAGATTTCAAGTAGCTCATACGGATTATTAATAATAGTCTGGACTTCTGAACCCATCATTGAAGGGATTCCGGTTTTGACATAGCCTGCAGTTTGCAATTTGAGCTGATCCCCCCACAATGCTTCTATTATTGGATGCTGCTTTCGGATAGGGCCGAGCGAGCTTATATAGACATATCTGTCGCTCTGATTTTTAAGTTTTTTTGGTATTTCCCCATAAAGGGTCGTTGCCAAATCTCTCAAACCACCAGTCTTCTGGCGATAAATATCGTTCGACATCTTCTTTTGCAAAAGAATATTTGTACTGATTGCAGTATAGAATAATAGTTTTATATGCAGTGGTCAGTTTTTTTGTCATTTCATTGCATTTTTCATCATTGCCGTTGCATTTATCCGGATGCCACTGCATGATGAGTTTTCTGTAATTTGATTTAATCTCTTCCATTGACACCCGCTCTGGTAGATTCAAGAGTTCTTTAGCTTCAATAATATCTTGATATTTAATCAATTTTTCTTCCCATGTATGACCGCAAACAAGCCTTTTCCATATCCTGTGCTGACAATTTCGCTATCGGTAATTCCCGATATATCATTAAAAATGGTTTGCCGAAAACTGAAATCAGTAAAACCTGTTTCCCTCATTATTTCAAGTATCTGGTCAACAGAATAAAATGTTGCCTGTTTATAAAAAAGACTGTTTTGTTTATGCTTTAAATATGTTTGCCCAAGCGGACTGCCGCTGTCTATCATGCCAATGACAATAGTGCCTCCATCAGATAAAACCCTGTAAGATTCGGTAAATGTTTTATAAATATCATTGACAAAACATATAACCGTAACCATCAAGACAAGTTGAAAAGATGAATCTTTAAACGGAAGACATTCAGCCCTGCCCCCCAAGACATCAACCCCTCTTTGCCGAGCTATTTTTCTCATGCTTTCCACCGGTTCAATTCCAATTTGGATTCCCAGAGGAGCGGCAAATCTTCCTGTTCCTGCACCGATTTCCAGACCGCACAGTCTTTCCGGAATAAACGACCTGACAGCCCTCAGTTCAGCTTCATAAACCTGTCTGTTTTCATCGAACCATTGATCATACTGCTTTGCATAATTCTGATATGGACTAATTTTATACATTTGCACTTTTAATAAGGTATAACATACAGGTGTTTTTATACATTATACCTTTTTCCCGGTTAAAAGTTGAGAACTTTGTCGGATTCTTTGACTATTTCGTACAAATCATCCATCCATGCAATGGGGCATGTGCCTGATCCCTCCAGACCGTGGGATTTCATGCAGACGCCTCAGACATAAAAATCGCCTTTGAACTGATTTACCTGCTCCATTACATCAAACTGCTCAGAACCCGACTGTTCAAAAAGAACACCCTTACCCAACATAAAGACACTTACTTCGTCACCTTTTTTTACGCCGGTGTTGGCAAGTCTCATTGCATTGTATATTGTTTCGCTTTCATCTGTGGAGATGATAAACAGAATTTTCATATCCTCACCCTGCTATGAAAGTTTGTCTGAAAGGAAAGTTTTCATTTTGTTCTTATCCAATACAATCTCCAAAGGCATCATCTCACCCTCAAACAGAACATTTGTCGAACTTCTGAAATCATATTTCCGAGCTTCTTCCGAATCTGTGGTGTATATGCTCAGATTTATCTTTTCTCCGAACATTTCCTTCATTTCTTCGGCTATACCAATAGCCTTTTTACATGATATTCAGCCGGGATTTCCGCTGCGAAAAACTGTCAGTTCAGCCATAATTCCTCCTTTTTTCTAAAATACTGTTGTTAATCTATGTGTTGATGTTAAGCCACATAATCGCGGTGCTGGACGAAATCAGCACCG
>NZ_DDYV01000259.1:0-7555 GCF_002348205.1 Desulfobacter sp. UBA2225
ATTTAAAATGAGCGAATGGGGAGTTGTTTTAAATCTCAATACTCAATACTCATAACTTTCATATATTCAAAGGAAAACACCCCTGTTCAGATGGGTTTGTCGGGAAAGTGGATTGTGACAATATATGGCGGCCCCCAAAAGCGCTATCGATCCCTGAAAATACTCGTATTCCGGCCACTTTCCTTGGCCTGGCAAAGGGTTATGTCCGCCTCTTGTAACAGGCTGCCCAGGGAATTGAATTCAGGATATTTACGTCCAATTCCAATGGAAATTGTACAGGAAACAGCACTGCCGTCCTTCAGGAGAATCTGGGTTTCGGCAACGGTTTTCAGGATATCCGAAACAATATCCATCGACAGTTCGTGGGTCTGTGCAGTGTACATGACTGAAAAATCTTCACCGCCCATGCGCCCGAATATTGCATCCGGTGGCAAGACATCTTTGATGACATTTGCCACTGTTTTTAAAACGATGTCGCCCACATCATGGCCATACTGATCATTGATCTTTTTAAGATAGTCAATATCAATCATCAGGACATATAATTCACTGCCTGACGCATTGAACAGGGGTTCTCCAAGTTCAAAAAATCTCTTTCGGTTCAACACACGGGTTAAAACGTCCCGGGTGGCCATCATATCAAGTTCCCGAATCATTTCCCGTACCTGGAGCTGAACTCTGACCCGGGTCAGCAGTTCTTTGGCCTTAAACGGTTGGGTTACATAGTCGGCCCCACCCAGGTCATATACCTTTTCAATATTTTTTTCGTCGGTTTCAGCAGTGATGAAAATAATAGGGATTTCCTGGGTGTTCGGGTACTGTTTAAGCTTTCTACAGAGAGTATATCCATCCATGTCAGGCATATGCGTGTTCAGCAGGATCAAATGAATCTGTTCGTTTCTGACCACTTTCAGGGCATCAGCCCCGGAGGTGCAGGGGATTACATCATAATCCTGGAGAATAGACCGGGCCATATCCAGATTGCGTTCTGTATCGTCTATGACCAGGATAGTTTTATTTTTGTTATCATCCATACATTTTTTTTCGCAAGGTGCCTGATGGCAGCTCTTTTTTCCGGAAAAACCATCCATGGTCTTTTCCGGTATTACTCTTTTTTCTTTTCCCAGAAATTACGGTTTTCCTGCAGAATGTCACTTATATCGTCATCAACTACATTCTCGTCGTTTTCATTGTCTTCATCTTCAAGATTAATATCTGTAAATTCATCAATGTTTAAATCTTCTATATCATCCTCATCATCCTCTTGGGTTAAATCAATCAGTTCATCACCGTCATCTGCGTCAAGGATGTTGGAGCTCTCCTGATCAAATGCAGGTTCATCTTCAAGGTCTTCAATTTCCAGTCCGGGGTCAGCTCCCTGGATCTCATCAGACAGCTCTTCCGGTTCCGTATCCTCTGCCTTTACTTGGCCGGGCTCATCATCCGCGGCATCATCATAATCGGGAAAGTGAATAGACAGATTGTCATCCAGATCTGATACCGGGGCCGCATTTTCATCATTTTCATCCTGAGTGTCTTGTTTGGACGCCGTACTTTCACTATCTTCAATCAGGTTTCCGTGCCGGTCAAAAAGCAAGCTGCCGTTCAGATTGATTTCATAATCAAGCCTGAACGCCACATCATTGTCATGTACCACAATCTGGCCGCCTTTGGGGGACAGCGCCTTTGCGGTCAGACGCTCCTTGAGCAGATCCCTGACTGCATCAAGATCCAGATCCTTTTGGACAGATGCAATGAGGTCTTTTTCTCCATTCAGTATGACTTGGGGATCTGTAATTCTCATGCATAACTCCTTAATTTATATATTGAATGCGATGTTGGCAAAGCTGGGGTCAATAAAGTTTTCAAGGTCAATAATTTTGCCGATCTCCATGACATCGTGCATGTATCTTTGAATTTTATCTAAATCTGATGCTTGCGGATAGAGTCCGTCCCAACGGATGGCCATGGGCTGGGAAAATACATTTTGAAGCACCTGGGGATTCAGCCCCATTTTACCTTCGGGGTCCAGGAATTTCACGGCAATGTCCGCAGCCCGGGCCTTGTCGTTTTCAATAAACTCGCCGGTATCCACCAGCAGAGAGACAAACTCCTGAACAGCTTCAGGGTGTTTCTGGATAAAGTCCTTTTGCATGGCCACAATGCAGCAGGGATGATTCTCCCAGCGTGTGGCTGAATAAAATTCCAGGTTGCCGATTCCCCCCTTGATGGCTTTGGTGGCAACCGGTTCGGCAACCATAAATCCACCCACATCTTCGTTTTCTTCCATAATACCGGGCATCTTAATGGGTGGAACCACCTCAAATCGCACATTAATCGCTTTTTTTCCCGGAACACCGGGTTTGAGCCCCAGTTCCTTCAAAAATTGATGTGCAAGCATGTGGTGAACCGACATTTTGTGAGGAATGTCCACAACCTTGTATTTGTAAAAGCTTTGCAAAGAGTCAAACCTGTAATCATAATGCCGGGAGCGCACAAATGTGGAACCGTTCTTGTGGGCAAACAGGACCAGCTGAATGGGGGCGTCATAGGCAAACAGGTCCATGGCAATGGGTGCCAGAACAAAGGCGCAGTCAATTTCACCGCTTTCAAGGCCTTCCTGTATCGGGTTCCATCCACCCATCAGGCTGGTGGACAGATCAAAGTGCTGGGGGGTTACATCCCCCTCGTTAATGCGGTGTTTCAGGGCGCCCAGAGCAAGGTGGTCGGTAATCTGAATGTGGGCAACATTGAGTTCAACGCGCCCTCCAATAATGCTTCGCTTTTTTGTTACCCGCTGTTTTTTCATCCCTCCGGAGAAGGCCGTTTCAATCGCCTTTGTTATTTCCTCCTCATTAAACGGCTTCGGGCAATGGGCATTCCCACCGGCTTCCAGGATGACTTTCTGCTGGCCCATGTCGGCCTGGGCCGTAGCCATGATGAAAGGCAGATCTTTAAATGCTTCAGAGGCTCTTAATTCTTTGAGAAATCCAAGGCCATCCAGCGTGGGCATGTTCCAGTCGGAGATCACAAGATCAGGTTTTTCAACTTTTACTTTTTCAAGGCCGTCTACACCGTTCACCGCCATAACAAGGTTTGAAAATCCCGCTTTAGCCAGGATTTGTTTGAACATTATCCGCATGGTGCCTGAATCATCTGCCACAACAATTTTAATATTCGGGTCTACCGCCATAAAATACTCCTTATGTCCTGAAAAGGTAAAGTATGTAAAAAATTAAAAGTTTTATCTCTTAAACATCATCGGACCATGACCAGCTGAACCTGTGCTGCAATTTCTGGAAAACTCTGTCGAGTATAAATCCCAGCATGCCGATGGCAATGATTACGGCCATAAGTTTGTCATATTCCATGGTATCCCTGGCATCGTTAATCAGATAGCCTAGACCCGATGATACCCCTAAAAATTCTGCCGGGACCAAAACAATCCATGCAATCCCCAGCGCCAGTCTGATGCTGGTCATCATATGTGGGATGGAATATGGAATAACAATCGTTTGAATGAGTTGAACGTTATTGGCACCCTGGTTCAAAGCCATTTTTATCCACTGGGGGTTAATATCCATGACACCAATGGCTGTATTCAGTATTATAGGACAAATTGTCGCCATTACAATCAAAAAATGAACTGCGGATTCAAAGCTGGTAAATAAAAGCAATGCAATGGGCATCCATGACAAGGGGCTTATCATTCTTACGAATTGAATCGGCGAATAGGTCAGCTTGCGAAGACGAGTGAAAAAACCGATCAGTATGCCCAATGGGAGTCCGATGACTGCTGATATGGCTATGCCTACAACGATTCTACGCAGGCTTGCAAAAACCGACATCCAAAATCTGGAATTCTGAAAAGCGTCTGCCATGGCCGTTAGAGTCGGGCCGGGTAGAAAACCTTTAAAATGGGACAGTCCGGGCCTGGTGAAGATAAACTGTGTGATAACGGCCCAGGCACAGGCAAACAGGACAAGTCCGGCAAGTTCATATTTCCAGCCAGACCATATCCGGGTGAAAAATGATGATAAGCCGACCTGGACGGTGCTATCCTGGAAATTTTTTTCAATTGATTTCAACGGTTTCTTCCCTGGAAAAGAGATCTTCTGTGTCGCCATGCCTGAACGTTTTCACTCCCCCCATGTCGTCAAGGGCTTTTCTGACAAAACGGTCGTCCACAAGCTGTGCAACGGCTGTGTTTACATCAAGGGTCGTCAGAAAATCCGTGTTGCCTTCAACCTTGGTTTTTTTCATCTGTTCCAGAATAAATCGGGTGGCTGTTGGAAAAGGAAAGGGCTGGAAACCGATTCTTTCTACATTCCACTGGGGGTGTATCAGTTCTTTTTCGGGGATGGCACCAAAAACCCTGTGAAGAATTGATTCCTTTACCGGCAAAAATCCTTCGCCGTCCCTGCTGAGCAGGTGAGCCGTTTCCTTTGGGTTTTGCAGGCACCACGCCTGGGCTCTTACAATGGCGTTTACCGCCTTTTGAATTACTATGGGGCTTTCTTGGATCAGATGCTCATTGGCGACGACAACACAACAGGGATGATTTTTCCAGATATCTCCGGAATATCGCATAATTTTTGCCGAAAATTTTTCCTGGGCCAGGGCGTTGAACGGGTCCGCCACGATAAATGCGTCTATCTTATTTCCCAAAAGCGCCTGGGGCATATCCGGGGGTGGCAGAATAAAGAGGTTCACCTCCTGGGGGGCAAGCTTTGAGCCCGGCGGTCGGATGACAGGTTCAAGTCCCTGGACCTGAAGTCCTAACTGCATGACCAGATTGTGCATGGAGTACCATGAGGGCACGGCCACCTGCTTGCCGGCCAGATCCGCAAACCGGTTGATGCCGGCGTCTGCTTTAACAGTGACCGCACTGCCATTGGTGTGATTCCAGGCCAAAACCTTGACGGGTACGTTCTGCTTGAATCGCATCCATATGGGGATGGGAAAAAGCATGTGGGCCAGATCAAACTTACCCGTTAAAAAGGATTCGGAAAGTACTTTCCATGACCGCACCATCACCGGTGGTTCCACATCAAGTCCTTCGTGGGAAAAATAACCCAGAGTGTATGCAACGAGTAAAGGGGTGGCATCTGTAATGGGCAGATAACCTATTTTTAACGGTCTTTTTTTTGCCGATGCCGAGCAAGGAAATACCATGGGGGCACAGGCGGCTATGCCTGCTGTCCCTATTGCTGTTTTTAAAAAACTTCGCCGTGAAATACTGTTGGGGTATACCGGCTTTACATGGTTAAATTTCATTTGTCAGGCTCCGTTTAACTAAATATGCGATTTTAAATCGTTCGAGAATATCGGTTCTCAACGCTTTGATTACAGGATCATGCTGTTTTCTGGGGTAGGGTACATTGATATCAAAAATATCGGAAATGCCCGCAGGGGAGCCTGCCAGAACAACAATTTTATTGCCAAGGCGTATGGCTTCATCAATATCATGGGTGACAAAGACCGAGGTAAAGCTTTCGGACATCCACAGGTTTACCAGTTCTTCCTGGATATGGGACTGGGTAAAGGTGTCTAACGAGGCAAAGGGCTCGTCAAGCAGCAGGACCTGGGGACGTCCCACCAGCGCCCTGGCCAGGCAGACCCGCTGGGCCATACCTAAAGAGAGCTGGCTGGGTTTTGCGTCAGATGCACCTATCAGTCCCATGATTTCCAGAAACTGGCTTACCCGGTATTCAAGATCCTGGGTATCTTTCCTGATTTTACAACCATAGGCCACATTCTCCTTAACGCTGAGCCATGGAATCAGCGCCGGTTGCTGGAACAGCATGGAGCGCGAGGGATGGACGCCGACAATAGGGTTGCCGTTCACCCGAATTTGACCGCAGGTCGGATTTTCAAGCCCAGCCAGCATATTCAGCAGGGTGGTCTTTCCACAACCCGATTCACCCAGAATAATCACAAAATCCCCAGGATTTATGGAAAAGGAAATATCCTTGAGAATCTGATGTTTTTTTTTCCCCGGCCCGTCGTAGGATTTACATATTTTTTCAATATCTATTTTCAAGTACTATAATTCCGATAGAACAGTATCAATAAATTCGGGCCTGACAAATCCATTGAGGTCCGCTTCGATCGGCATGACCTTCATGGTTGTGCGCATATAATCAAGCACGATGTTTAAAATTTCCATATCCGGAGCCAGAAGTTTTGGGCAATAGGTAATCCCGGATGTGTTAAGTACCCGTCGTATCTGCTCGGCAGAAAGGCCTAAAAAAGAGGCGGAGATGCGTTCAATGCTGTTTTCAGCGGTGTCCTGGGATGATGACATATACCGGTCAAGTTCCCGGGCGCTATAAATCAGACAGCTGACCATCAGGGCCAAATCCTCCCTTTTGGTCACAAGCAGATCCTGGTGTACCACGAATACGCTACCCGGATGCTCCTTCCACAGATCCCGGGAAAGGAGCAGATATCTGAATCCTTTTTTTTCAACCTCCGCGTCACCAAAGGGGGAAGGGCAGATAAAAGCTGCAATATCGCCGTCAAGATCCGAACTGGCCATTTCCGGCATCAAGGCAAACGGTACCGATTCAATTTCGACGCTTTCTTCTAATTTTCCTGAACCGGCGATTTTTAAATCTCCTGCACTCAGCAGCCTGTGAACAAGCATATGTTGAATACTGAGCCTGTGCGGAATCAAAACACTTTTACCTTTAAGATCCGCCAATTTTTGAATTTGTTTGGCCATAATGACTCTGCTGCCTGCCCTGTGAGTGAACATGAGCATGGATATTGCCGAACCCTTGTTAAACAGATACATGGCCTGGGCAATATCCATGAACGCGGCATTAATATCCCCGGATGCAAACCCCCTCTCCACCTGTTCCCAGGAACGCATGGTAAAAGGTATAATATCAGAATCGGCACCAGACCCTTTGCGCTGGATGTAACCGGGTAAAGCAATCCCTAATATCAGATGATCAATACTAATAAAATGTCCGATTCGGATAGTCAGGGGCNNGGGCAGCCTCAAATCTTTTAGACTTATTGATTTTGGATTTTATTGAGAAAAACTTTAACACAGCCCGGAATGCGTTGGCAAGTTTGTAGACGCAATTTATTTCATCTGCGGTACTTAAAGTCGCCCGCTGCGAATAATGGCCACCAATAGCCAGACACCAAGGAGAGCAGCAGCAATGAATCCGGCAATGCCGATGATGGAGACGCCGAGAATCATCGGCGGGATCCGGGAGTTGAGTACAATGGCCGAGCCCAGGATCAGGGCGGCAATGATAATGGCAAAGGAGATCCGATTGGATGTCTGGTCCTGGGTCATCATCAGCCGCTCCAGACCCTCAATGCTTACCGTGATCTTGATTTTTCCCTTTTTGATCTGGGTAATGATGCTGCTTGTATCCCCGGGCAGGGTCTGAAGCAGGGAAAAGAGATCCCTGGCGATGCCTAAAAAGTCCCGGGAGAGTCGGGGTAATGAATATTTTCTTAGGGTGGCGGACCTGATATAGGGCCGGGCATGGTTAAGGAGATCAAATTGAGGGTCTAGTGTGCGTGCCACCCC
>NZ_DDYV01000113.1:0-8304 GCF_002348205.1 Desulfobacter sp. UBA2225
GCGCAAAATAGACAAAAAACGGCTTGTCAGGTGTCATGGCTTTCTGAAACTTGATCCAGGCTACTGCCTGGTCCGTCATGTCCTCCAGAAAATGGTAATCCGGGTCTTCGGGCAGTTCTACCTGGTGGGTGCCGTCATAAATAAACGGCGCCCACTGATTGGTTTCACCACCAAGAAATCCGTAAAATTTTTCAAAGCCCTGCTCGGTGGGCCAACGGGAAAATGGACCCGAGACGCTTGTTTCCCAGGCCGCTGTTTCATGGCACTTACCAAACATGGCGGTGCTGAAGCCGTTTAAACGCAGCATTTCCGCAAGAGGTGCCACATCATTTGGAATGGCGCCGGTGTTACCGGGGAAAGCAGTTCCTGTTTCAATGATCCCGCCCATATTGCAGTCATGATGGTTACGGCCGCTTTTAAGCGCAGACCGTGTGGGCGAGGATACTGCCGCGGTATGAAAATTGTTGAATTTCAAGCCTTTACCGACGATGCTGTCAAAGGTTTCGGTGGGTACGGGTCCGCCAAATGCGCTGGTGCCCGCAAATCCAAGATCGTCAACGATCACCACCAGGACGTTGGGCGCACCGTTCGGGGCTTTTACCTGAAATCGCTCCGGTGGTGTGGCGTCGCGCACATCAAGTACGGTACTTGCGGGGAAACCAAGATCCGGGATGGGAAGATGCGTCCGGTCCATTTCCGCGGATACGGTGGCGGCACACGCCGTACTTAAAGCCAAGCCGAACATACTGTATGCTGTTTTTTTAATCAATTGTTTACCTCCTTTAATTATTTTTAATTTTCTACAAAATTACTTTTTTCTCAAAAATTCAATATCATAGGTTATTTTATCCATGGCCTGAAAATATTTGCCGACCAACCGGTCCGTTCCGGCATCATACCGGAGGGTGTATGTGGAACCGGGATAATTGACGTCCCGGAGTTCAACCAGAAGATAAAGGGCATCGCTGCCCTGCTGCCATTGCGATCGGGAAACATTGATGGATTTCGGGTTGTAATACGATGCCGTCAATGTACCGTTATTTCTAACATCCTTAATCTCCAGGACATAACTGCCGTCGGATCGTTCCCACATACCCAAAAGGAAGTTGATGTTGAAAGAACCGGCTGCTGCATCTTTATTTACCGGTTGTGTGCCGGCAAATTCAGGCAAAGAAAGACCGGCAGTCAGAAACAGCAGGATTATCCCGGTAATTAGTTTGGATCGGATAATTAAATAATTATAGCTCAAACGCCTTTCCCTTCAGATTAAATTGTAGAAGTTACACCAGCGACCAGACCGACAAATTTTACTTTAAATTTAAAGACAAGTTTAGCAGTTTATGTGCCAGGCTTTTTTTAATGCGCCGCAAACGAATCAAAAAGCGGGATATAAAGTTGATTTCATAAAAATCCGGGAGCAGCATATTAAACAAGGGGCTTTGTCTCTGCCGAAATACCGTCGCATCCCAATCTTTTTCGGCTGATGACCAATGATTGCTTTAAGAACCTCCTCAGTCTATAGTAATGTATGTTTCATATGAAAATAATCTTTGGACTTTACAGGACTTTTGTGGGAAAGATAAGACATTAATTTATGCAAATTTAAATCTGTTTCTCACAGATCAAATTAAAGCAAAAAACAAATAAATATCAGATAGTAATGAAGAATTCACCATTGTCACCATATGTTGGCTCGACCTTTGACTTTGAAGGCTTGGTTGAAAAAATTGCCGGCCAATTTATCGGTATGTCGGATGGCGATATTGATGCTGCGATACAAAGGGCCCAAAAAGAGATCTGTCAACATATGGGATTTGATGGGTCTTTGCTCTGGCTTTTTGAAAATACCACCCTGGAGAATGCCATTGTTACTTATATGTACTCACCATTGATTCAAGATGAATTGAAAAAATTAGGTTCCATGGCAGAACGATTTCCATGGATCATGAGTCAGATCCGCCAGGGCCGGGCCCTGAGTTTCTCTTCATTGGAAGACTTTCCGGTCAAGGCAAAATCCGATGCAAACGAATTAAAGCGTATGGGAATAAAATCTTTGATTATCTCTCCCATGCGCTCGGAAACGGGAATTATCGGCGGCATCTCTTTTTGCCGCATGACCGGTAAAAAGGCATGGGAAAGCTTAAAGTGCAAACAAGTCCAGGCCATTACCCAAATTTTATCCAATATCCTGTGTCTAAAATTCAAAGAAAAAAAAAATAATGAGCTCTATCGGTTTGAAAAACTGATCTCTAATATTTCTGCCAGGTTTATCAACTTGCCGGCCCATCTGCTGGACGATCAGATTAATAGAGCCCAGGCCGAGATCTGCCAGACCCTCAATATAGAACAGTCTGCGCTCTGGCTGTGGTCTGATACCTCTCCGCACTATCTGACCGTCACCCATCTTCATACCCCGCCTTACGGCCCTGAAAAACCGGTAAATATGAAGGCAGACATTGCATTTCCCTGGGCGATCAAACGCGTGTTAAAAGGAGAAATCTTCACCATAAGCACCCATGATATGCCCGAAGAAGCCCGCATTGATCGTGAAACCCGAATCGGTTTGGGGGTGGATTCCTCCCTTGTTTTGCCCCTGTGTTCCGGGGAAAAAAATATTATCGGCGCACTCAGTTTTGATACCATTAAATATAAAATAGCGTGGACCGACGCCGTTGTGGACCGGATGACCCTGGTAAGCCAGATATTTACCAATGCTCTGGTAAGACGACGACAGGAACTCAAGCTAATGGAAAATGAAAGACGGCTTTCCATGGCCACCGAAGCCGGCAATTTAGGGATCTGGGTCTTGGAGATCAACAGCCGTCATGTCTGGGTGACGCAAAGGATCAGAGACCTGTTCGGTTTTGAATCACACATTCCCCTTAATTATGAAAGCTTTACAGCAAAGATCTTTGACCAAGACAGGGAGATGGTCACCCAAACCCTCAATGACGCCCTTTACAGTATCGGCAGCTTTGACATCAATTTTAGGACGGTACACCCAAACGGCAAACTTCGCTGGGTCAGGTCATCGGGAAAAGTTTACTGCAACAGCCAAGGCGATCCCAGACACCTGATGGGAATCACCCTTGACATTAGCAAACAAAAAAGGATGGAGCAGCAGTTAAAAAATCAGATCGCCCAGATCAAGGCATTGAAACAAAAGATAGAAAACGAAAACACCTATCTTCGGGAGAAAATAAATGTTCAATTTCTCCACGATGAGATTGTTGCCCGGAGCCCTGAAATACTGAGGGTTATCGAACAGATCGAACAGGTAGCCCCCACCGAGGCCTCGGTGCTGATCCAGGGGGAGACCGGCACAGGAAAAGAGCTGGTTGCAAGGGCTATCCACCGGTTAAGTGACCGCAAAGATCGCCCCCTCGTGACCATCAACTGCGCCTCTCTTCCCCCCACCCTGGTTGAAAGTGAACTCTTTGGCAGGGAAAAAGGCGCCTATACAGGTGCCTTGACCAGAATGGCGGGGCGTTTTGAGCTGGCAGACAAGGCTACTCTTTTTTTAGATGAGGTGGGGGAAATGCCCATGGAAATCCAAGCCAAACTGCTCCGGGTTCTGGAGCAGGGTAAATTTGAACGCCTGGGCTCCACCCAAACCATAGAAGTAGATGTCAGGATCATTGCCGCCACCAATAAGAATATCGAACAGATGATGGATGAAGGAAAATTCAGAAAAGACCTCTATTTCCGGTTGAACATATTTCCCATCCATGTGCCCCCCCCTGCGGGAGCACCTGGCAGATATTCCGCCTTTGACCTGGGCCTTTGTACGTGAGTTTGAAAAAAAGATGGCCCGGCGGGTGGACAATATTCCGACAGATACCATGAAAGCTTTGCAGAAATATACCTGGCCCGGAAATATCAGGGAACTCAAAAACCTTATTGAACGTTCTTTGATCACAAGTAACTCAAAAACCCTGAATGTGACCTTGCCCGTTTCACCTTCGAACAACAAGAAAACCATAACAACCCTTGAAGCAATGGAGCGACGGCATATACAGGATGTGCTTGAAAAAACAAACTGGCGAATCTCAGGAAAAGGATCTGCTGCCGAAGTCCTGGGTCTGAAACGGACCACCCTCCAGTCAAAAATGAAAAAACTGGGCATACAGCGCCCCTGAAACAGCTGCCGAAAAATAAAGGGTATGCGTGCCGTCATTTCGGCGTAATCTCTGATTTCTATTAACTTTATTCTCCAGGAAAGTTAAACTATACCCATAACATTTCAGATGCTTACATCCAAGAAATCGAACTTCCCCGCACCTGGTACATATTTCGCATATCGGTTCTATATTGAACGAGTGGGATATACCGAATTTTCTATAGCGGTGCCTATTTCGAGTTAAAGGAGGGGCACATGAAAAAGGAAGAAAGGCAGGGGCAGATAAGGGCATCAATTCGCATACATCTTTCTTTAAAAAAGCAAAGAGAGGCCCTTGAAATTTTAAAATCCGTAAGGGAACAGACAAAGGTTGAACCGGACTGTATCTATACCAGGCTTTACCGGGGGAGCGATGATGAAAATATCCTGATGCTTGAAGAACTCTGGAGAGGGGAGCAGGCACTGCTGAACCACCTCAAGACGGATATCTATCGCAGGGTGCTTCTGGTAATTGAAATGTCAGAGATCCAGCCGGAGATTAGTTTTGACAGAATTTTGGCTTCCGACGGTATTGAAACCATCAAAAAGGCAAGAGGAAAATATTAAACCAGGAGGAAAAGAGATGAAAATGTATCGATCACTATTGGCATCAGTATTGGTTATTGGACTTGGAATGACGATGGGATGTGTATCATCACAACCTAAAAAACTTTCAACTTCCGGATTCCTCGGAACATACCCAACTTTTGAAAAAGGGGCGGATGATGTTGATCTGCGTTATTTGAAGAAAGGGGTGGATTTTAAAAAATACAATAAAATCATGATGGATGAGGTGGTTTTCTATTTTAATACAGATTCAGATTACAAGGGCATTCACCCCAGCGAAATCCAGGAACTGAGCGAGTTATTTCACAAAACCTTTACCGAAACATTCGGCACCATGCTGACGGACAAACCCGGGCCTGATGTTATCCGGATGCGTCTGGCAGTAACGGATATAAAGCCCAGCAATCCGGCTTCCGGCACGATAAGCACTGTCATCCCTGTAGGATTGGCTGTGAGTCTGGTTAAAAAAGGGACTACCGGCGAATATATAGGCGTTGGCAGCGCCAGTGCCGAGGTTGAATTTTTAGATTCCATCACCAACGAAAGAGTCGCGGCTGCCATTGACAAGGCCCCGGGCGGCAAGCTGGACGTTGGTAAGACGTCGCCGGCGAAATCCGCTTTCAAATACTGGTCCAAGCGGTTGTATGCGTTTATGACCAGTGAATAATAAAGCAGGCTTTTAGGTAATATCAGGTTTTATAATTTTACCACATATCAAAAAAAGGAAACCATCCAATGTACATCAGACGAATATTGATTGCGGCAATTATTGCGATTAGCATGGTCAGTTCATCCGCCTATGCGGAATGGCATTTTGGAATTGGAACCGGCCCCTCAATTTTAAAAATTGACGGAGATATCGGATTTCATACAAACATTGCAGGACCGGTAAAAATGAACGTTGATGCAGACCCTGACGATATCATGGACGTAATGGATTCGGCTCTGGGCCTCAGCGGTTATGCCTCCAACGGCAAATGGACCTTTAAAGCCGCATATGCAAACCTGGTGCTGGAAGGGTCCGGAGGTAATAGAGCAGCACATCTTGACATTGAAGCCGACCTGACCGGTGCTGAGTTTGCCGTCGGCTATGCCCTCTATGAGAAGCCGTACCTGAATCTGAATCTTATCGGGGGAATCCGCTATACAGAACACGAAATTTCTGTTGATTTCAGTACCGAAAGATCCCAGCTAAACAGGACAATTGACAATGATTGGACAGACGCGGTCATCGGATTGTCTGCCAATGTTCCTTTGACCCACACCCTTACCTGGAATACTCAAATGGATTTCGGGTTTGGGGGATCAGAAGGAACATATACGGCAAATACCGGCTTGACCTGGCAGTTTTACAAGGGGTGGTCCGGTACCCTGTTTTGCAAATATGCTGCTGTTGATTTTGAGAACGCTGCCCGGGGCAGCCAGGATTGGTATCTTTATGATATGAATGAGCAATCCCTGGGCCTGGCCATTTTCTATAACTGGTAATTTCCAGGACAATCCGTACAAACTATTTGAAATTTGACATTAGGCTCTGTCTGACAATTCAAACAGTCGGTCACTGGACATGGAGAAAGCCCCCAAAATGTCTCTTAAGGGTCATGGAGCTTTTAAAATTTACCAACATGGCGCCGGATTTTTGCCAGTATTCAAGGCGCATCAATGTAATCTAATCAGATTGTTTCTGATGGCCATTGATGCAACGAAGACGACGGGCAAAAAGACAAGCCGTGTGGTAAATTTTATTATTTCCATGGCCCTACACCCAATCTATTGGGAACATTACGACTATTTACTCCTGTTTTCGGGGCATGGGGCACTTACCGGACAGAGTACAGACGACAGACGATAAATTACATGGGATTGCCCTATGTGCTTGGCTGTTATCTATTTTTTTGCGTTAATAACTCGTGTCTGAAGTAACTCAAGGACCGTAAAATAAAATTTTCGGTCAAATACCAAATGAGACGAGGCTTTACGCCCAGCCGTGACCTGCGGCCGTTTTATCGCGGACCTCCAGACCAATACCCGCTTCTGCGACCAATGCGGCACCTTGACCCGAATTATAAAAATAACAGAAAGTCTGTGGTCATCGTTTCAACGACAAGCAAGCATAGATGAGAGGGAATCCTCACCCGGTACCCCCACTTGATCTGTCATATTTATATTTCAGGCCCAATAACAAACGAATTTCTCAAAGCCCAAATGTTTTTATGGCATCATATTTTGCCAGGGTTATTGACAACGCCATGAGTGTGTTGGTGTCATGTCCAACATGAATGCAGAATTGATATTAAAAAACCGTCATATAATCATTGGAGGGGATAAAATGAAAACCGTAACATTGGGAATATCATCACGGGAAGAGATTGAGAACCGGTTTCTGGCCGCTTTTGACGGCGAGGCTCAAGGTGCTTTTATCAGTTTTGAGACCCCTGCTCTGCTTTTTAAAATTATTTCTGGTAAGCGGTGGGAACTTATTCAGAACATGACCGGGGCCGGATCTTTGTCTATCCGTGAGATAGCCAGACTATTGGGCCGGGATGTTAAAGCCGTCCATGGTGACGTCCATGCGCTTCTGAAAGCCGGAATTTTGATAAAAACAGAAAGCGGTCAAATAGAATTTCCTTTTGACGCTATCCATGTGAATTTTGTGCTGGAAGCCGCATGACCGTTCTTGATTTTCAACAAAAGATTAAAAAGAATTGATGATGACAAACAAAAGCTGAAAAGATTTTTAGATGCCCAATATCATGATATTATATCAAATTTTCACCCTAACGTTTTGAAGTTCAGAAAAAAAATATAAGATTGTATGTCACAAAGATTCAGGGTTTGTTTGAATTATTCGTCATCACCCCCAAACAGGGAAAGTCTGGGGGAGTCATTTGACCAAAAAAAACGGAGCCTATCCGCTGGGTGGTCTTCACCTCAGACCATTGATTTGATCTTCCCCAAGTTTTCGATCCAGGTCACCAATAACAAAAGTAGCCAACACCGCTTCAAAATTGGCTTGGGAGCTCTTAAATACCATGATTGCTCCGTTTTGTTTTCCTTAATCGGTTCATTCAAACTTTCTATTTACATCAGGTTGCTTGTCTGCTATTGAAAAATTATCCTGTTTTAATTTTTTCTAACGCGATAATATTACAAATTTGGGCTTTGACAGAAAAAAAACTACATAATAACTTGTTAGCTCGTAATACCAATTCTCAGCCTTGCAAGACAAATGGAGGTTCCAATGAAAATCAGATACACAGTAAGCGTTTGGACGGCGACTCTCATTTTGATGATGGGTGCAACTGCCGCACAGGCACAGTCCGCACCGAAAGTGAATATGACCACCGACATCCCACCCGGTATCGCGATCCCGGATAAGGTGGAAACGCGGCTAGGCACGCTGAAGTTTTTTGATGGCTTTCCGGATAAGGAAACCGTCGCCAAAGTCTACGACAACCTCGACTTCCAGCGCGCGGTCCAGGCTTACTTGCTGGCATTGGCGCCTGTAAATATGGCCGGGCTACGCGAGGGATTGCTGGGCGTTGGCCCCGCCAATGTCACGATCCCGACATTTGAAG
>NZ_DDYV01000088.1:0-10660 GCF_002348205.1 Desulfobacter sp. UBA2225
CCGTTCATCTCGGGCATCACGACGTCAGTCATGAGCAGATGAATTTGGCCGGCATATTCACGAGCAAGAGCGATGGCTCCCCCCGGGGTGCCTGCCCCAAGGACCTTGTAGCCCATCCGTTCAAGCATCATCCGGGTCATCCGCAGGATGGAAGGTTCATCTTCCACCAACAAAATGGTTTCAGCTCCGTCCGGGTTTATTGTGTCTGAGGTTTTTTTCTCAAGAATTTCGGTCTCAGCCAGATACCGGGGCAGGTATATCCGGAAAATTGTCCCTTGGTCCGGCTCACTGTAGGCGTTGATAAAACCGTCATTCTGTTTAACGATTCCATACACTGTGGCCAAGCCGAGCCCGGTGCCCTTACCCACGTCTTTGGTTGTATAAAAAGGCTCGAACACATTTTGTAAAGTCTCTTGATTTATACCGCAGCCGTTGTCACTGACTGTCAACTGTACAAAGTCGCCAGGTACAAAGCCAGAATGGTCTGCACAATATGCTTCATCAAATGTCGTCTTGCCCGTCTCGATTATCAGTTTGCCAACATCGGCAATGGCATCCCGGGCGTTGACGCTCAGGTTCTCCAGGATCTGAGCAAGTTGGGAAGGGTCGATTCTGACTGGCCAGATCTCTTCATTCGGCAGCCATATCAGATCAATGTTCTCACCGATCAGGCGACGGAGCATTTTGAGGATGCTTTCTATGGTGCTATTAAGGTTGATCACTTTTGGTGCAATGGTCTGCTTGCGAGCAAACGCGAGCAACTGCCGAGTTACATCAGCTGATCGCTGGGCAGCCGTCCTGATTTCCTCCAGATCAGCATACAGCGTCTGGTTCGGATCAATGTCTTCCAGGGCCATTTCTGTTTTGCCAAGGATCACACTGAGCATATTATTAAAATCATGAGCCACACCGCCGGCCAACCGACCCACAGCTTCCATCTTCTGGGCCTGGATGAGTTGAGACTCCATTTTTTTCAGATCCGTGATATCCGCAGCGATCTGCATCCGGACTAGGCGGGCGTCCGTCCATTCAATGGCCCGATCGTAATTGATATAATACTTTCCGGTGACAGGGTTCTTGCCTTCCCAGATATGGACCCCAGCAGGATTTCCATCTTTGTCAATCAGCTGATCATTTGTACAGCATTCGCAGGGTTCTGAGTTGTTTCTGAAAGCACTGTAGCAAATATCACCGGTTTTATCCCCGCCGAAATCGTTTATCATCCTTTTGTTCATGAACAGGATTTCACAGGTGTCCATGTCTGCGACATAAACGGTTGAATCAATACTGTCCAGAATGGTCAGAAGTTTTTCATGGGCATGGTTCAACTCGTTTTCAGCCTGTTTTCGATCGGTTATGTCCAGGGCAGTGAAAGTGACCCCTTTTGACTGGTCCTGAAGGTCAACAGGGGTAGAACTGAGAAGGACATCCATGATGGTGCCGTCTTTTTTCTGCCAGCGGGTTTCCACAGTGCCTGTAGCATGGTCAGCCATCTGGGCATATTTTTCCAGGCCCACAAGTTCAAACTCTTTATCACTGGGATACAGCATCCGAGCGCTTTGGCCAATCATCTCTGATTCATCATATCCGGTCATTTTGCACAGTCGGTCGTTGACTTTGCTCAGTATCCTGTTGACAACCGACCCGATACCGATGGGTGCACTCCTGAAGATACTGCTGATCTGTTTTTCATTTTCCTGCAATACTTCTCTGAAATGTTTGTACTCTAACTCAATGTTTTCCAGTTCCTGAATCCGTTTTTCCAATTCTTCATATGTGAGTTTTTCCGACATGATTAGGACCTAGTGTGACTGCTGTAGAAAATTTAGATGATTTGCATTATTCATAAAATATCAAAGATTGAAATGGTATCCTTGAGAGAAGGTGTTTTCATCAGAGACATATCATAAGATGCCACCAGACCCATTTTTTTTGGATCTTTTTTACGTTACACAAAGAAATACAAAAAAGCAATAATTCTAAGAAAATTATGTGGTAAGATGGGGGCATTACTGACAGCGTGAGACCCGGAGATGAAATGCTGATCATAGAATTGGAGAAAAATCACATTTGCCCGACGGATACGCGCCCAAGAGCCTTATGCACAGCTGATGGAAACCCTCTCTTTTTTCGGCCTTAAGGGTGCGTTGTCTTTTTTTTTACGCTGCCCCCGGTGCAGCCAGGTGTATTGGCCGGGTTCTCATCGGGATCATCTTCTGGAAAAAATGAGGGCTGTCGGCCTGGTAACGGATAAAGTTGAAAACAATGGTATAAAAAGTGATTGGAAATGACCTGTGATGACATCAGCAGATTTGCCGATTGATGAGAATGGGCGAATTTACCACCTTCAGATCAAACCGGGGCAAATGGCTCCCAATATCTTATTGGTGGGGGATCCGGCACGTGCCGAGTTCATTGGTTCAACACTCCTGCGTGATATAGAGGTTGAGCGCGAGAACCGGGGAATCGTGACTGTAACCGGAACCTCAGAAATCACAGGAGGACGGGCAACGATCATTTCGCCGGTGAGAACCACCGTAACGACTGCTGGCATGGGAACGCCTTCCCTGGAGATCGTTGTGAATGAGCTGGTTGCGCTGAACGAAATTAATTTCGAGACACGAACGCGCAAGCCCGATTTTCCAAGGCTTCATATCATAAGAGTAGGCACTTCTGGTGGGCTCCAGGCATCAACAAAGATCGGGACCCCAATCATCACCTCTTATGCAATTGGTATGGACAATACAGGTTTGTTCTATGAGGCACCCTATCCGGACCAGATATGCGAGCGACTCGAACAGGACCTCGGCCATATTGTCAGAAACGCTATGAGCATAGGATCTCGATTTCACGGAAAAATCCACCCATATGTCTCCCGGGCTGAGCCGATCATTGTCGATGCACTATTGGAGGCTTCGGCGAGTCTCGGCGTACCGGCCAAGCTCGGGTTGACCGTCTCAACCAGTGGGTTTTACGCCCCCCAGGGCCGTGACATCGGTCGAGTGAAGCCTGCTATTCCAGAAATAGAGAGCGCCTTTGCCGAATACGATCCGATGCTGGGTGGGCAACGTATAGAAAACATGGAGATGGAAACCAGCTTCCTGATCCACTTTCTCGGCGCACTCGGGTACTGGGCCGGCTCAATCTGCACAACCATCAATAATCGGCGGACGAATACATTTGACCACCATTACCAAGAGGCGGTCAAGAATTCGACCAGGGTGGCACTTTTGGCATTGGCTGTCATCAGCAGTCGTAATCCTGATGTTCGGATCAGTTGATTGCTGTGCCAGAACAGCTTGATTCCCTGATACAAATATGATTTAATCCGCAAACTGTAACACTTGCTGCTCCAAAAAGGGACATAAAAAAAATCATTTAACGGACAAGAGGATATTTTGGCCGCGCTGAACATTGAAACCGTAAGCCAGACAACGTCAATGCTTTTTTCCGGACGGCTGGATGTCCCGGGCGTGGCCCGGTTATGGGACACCGCCGTTAAAACGGTTAAAAAAGCAGGCCAGGGGAAAATCCGGATAGACCTTGAATCCGTTGAGTACATGGACATGGCCGGCGCCACCTTTATCTCCCATTTAAGCCGCCTGGCAGGCAGCACGCCGTCAGAACAATCCAGCTTCGTGACCGGGGTCAAAAAGGAGTTTGCCCCCCTTCTGGAACTGGCCGGGAAATCAAAAAACGAGACATCATCCCCGCCGCCAAAGAGTTCGTACATTGAAAAGACCGGTGAAGATCTGGTTGCTTCCCTTGAAGACGCTAAAGTATTCATTACCATGGTTGGAGAGATCACGGCAGCCCTGTTTTCCTGCGTAAAAAATCCCGGCAGCATCCGCTGGGCCGACACATGGATGGTGGCGGAACGTTCCGGGGTCAACGCGCTGCCCATTGTGGCGCTGATCTCATTCATCGTGGGCCTGGTCATGGCCTTCCAGGCCGCTATTCCCATGAGGATGTTCGGCATGGAAATATATGTGGCCAACCTGATCGGCATAGCCATGGTCAGGGAACTGGGACCGCTGATGACCGCCATTGTGCTGGCCGGCCGGTCCGCATCCGCCTTTGCTGCGGAAATCGGCACCATGAAAATCAACGAAGAAATTGACGCGCTTACGGTCATGGGCATGGAGCCGGTAAGGTTTCTGATTGTGCCGCGGGTCATTGCCGCCACCCTGATCACGCCGCTTTTAACCGTATTTTCCAATTTTGTGGGCATCATCGGCGGCATGGTTGTCATTCTTTCATTTGGTTATCCGCCAATTAGCTACTATAATCAAGTGGTGGGATTTGTCTCCTGGGGAGACCTTGCCGGCGGCCTTGTCAAATGTTTTGTATTCGGGCTTCTCATTGCCGCCACCGGCTGCATCCGGGGGTATCAGACATTGAGGGGACCTTCTGCCGTAGGCGATGCCACCACAAGAGCCGTGGTATCCTCCATCATTTTAATTGCCGTGTTTGACGGTGTTTTTTCCATAATTTACTTTTATCTGGGCATATGAGCGAAACGATTATCAATGTCCGGCACCTTTTTGCCGGGTACAACAACAACGCCATTATGGAAGATCTCAACTTTGATGTCCAAAGTGGTGAAGTGTTTGTTATCCTCGGCGGTTCCGGCTGCGGCAAAAGCACGGTGCTCAAGCACATGATCGGCCTGGTACCGCCGGTGTCCGGAGAGGTCCTCATCCATGGCGAAGATATGGTGGCGGCCCGGGGAAAAACGCGCAACCGTCTGCTTGCCGGCATTGGCGTGGCGTTCCAGAACGGTGCGCTGTTCGGCTCCAGGACTGTCATAGAAAACGTCATGCTGCCCCTGATAGAGTTCACGGATCTTCCCCGGGAAGCCATTGAAGCCATTGCCCGGGTCAAACTGGATCTGGTTGACATGGGGCATGCCCTTTATCTTCTGCCCGACGAGTTGAGCGGCGGCATGAAAAAAAGGGCAGCCATTGCCAGGGCCATGGCCCTTGATCCGGCCATCCTCTTTCTGGATGAACCCTCTGCCGGGCTGGATCCCTTAACCTCGGCCGAACTGGACCGTCTGATCCTTAAACTGGCAGAATCCCTTAAAATCACATTTGTCATTGTCACCCATGAGCTTGAAAGCATCCTGACCATTTCCGACCGGGTGATTATGCTGGGCAAACAGGAAAAAGGCATCATTGCCCAGGGCGATCCCAAAAAGCTCAAAGCGGATCCGTCAAACCCATATGTATATAATTTTTTTAACCGGAACCCATAACAACCCTTTGGAATCTGACCCATGACCCAGAAAACAAATTATTTCAAACTCGGCCTTTTCGTCATCCTAGCCTTTGCACTGACTGCGGCCATGCTGATTGCCTTGGGCGCCGGCCAGTTTTTAAAGACGGAAACCCTTGCCGAAACTTATTTTAACGAATCCGTCCAGGGCCTGAATATCGGCTCGGAAGTTAAATACAAAGGGGTTAAAATCGGCGCTGTAAAAGCCATTACCACCCCCACAAAGGTTTACAACATTGCCTCAAATTACGTGTTGGTCACCTTTTCCCTCTCCGAAGATTGTTACGTGGGTCAGACCGGGAAAACCCCCAAAGAACGTATGAAAAAAGCGGTCAACGAGGGGCTTTCCGTATTTTTATCCTTTAACGGCCTGACAGGATCTGCATATCTGGAGACCGATTACAAAAAAAACGGGCCGGATGATCTTCAAATCTCCTGGACCCCGAAAAATCTTTATGTGCCGTCCCAGTCCAGCAACATCAAACAGGTATCGGACGCAATCAGTCAGGCAATGGAAACCTTGGGCTCCATAGATTTCCAAGAGATGAAAAAGGATCTTGCAGCCCTCATCAAGAACCTGAATATCACAAACGTATCTACCCAGGCTGAAAGCCTGCTCAAGGAACTTCGCCAGACCAACAAGGACCTGGCTAAAATCCTGACATCCGGGCGGCTTAAACAGATTCTGGCCGATGCCGGCTCATCTGTGGCCGATTTAAAGCAAATTGTTCATGCGGCAAAAGGTCCCATCACACAAACCCTGGCAGATATCAATACGGCATCAGGCAGTTTCAAACACATCGCCACCGGCCTGGAACAAGGTTACGAAGGGAAATTGACTGAAATGGCCGATAGAATGGATACGGTTATGGCCAGCCTTGAAAAAACATCCCGGTTACTGGAAAATACGATCTGGACGAATGCCGACATCATCGAGAAAACCATCGGCAACCTGGAGGATACCACGGACAACCTCAACCAGTTCACCCGGGAGCTGCGTGAGTACCCGGGCAGCATTCTCATGAAAGCCCCGCCGAAGACATCAACATCAGGAAAGGAGAAATAACCCGTTATGAACTGCCTTCGCCCCTTAACGCGTTTGCCCCTTTTCATGATGATCACCTGCATCTTGACGTCAGCCCTCTTTTTTGCCGGATGCGGGATTAAAAATGATTACACGAAAAAGCAGATGTACCGACTTAGTGCAGAGGTCAACGACCCTGCTGATCCAAGCAACCGGTCAGCAGGGGTCCCGTTGGTTGTCAGGCGCCTGGACATTTCACCGGAGTTCGGCGGCGCGGGATTTGTTTACCGGGTGGATCAGAACCGGTTTACTCAGGATTATTACAACAACTACATGACACCTCCGGCCCGCATGATCAGTGATGTGATGTTTGAAGCCCTGGTCAACTCCCCTCAGTTTGCCGCTGTCCCAAAAAACCGAATCCCGGACGATATCTTCCAGTTATGGGGTAAAATCACAGCGCTTTATTGTGACCGGCGCAGTGCATCCGCGGGATCGGCTGTGGTGAGCATGGCGCTGAACCTTGACCGGCTTCACAAAGACGGTTTCACACCGGTCCTGGCAAAAACCTATTCCGCACAAATCCCCCTGGACTCAGACACCAGTCCCCAAGCATATATCCAGGCCCTTAATCGTGGATTAGCCGAAATAGTCAAAAATATTCTGTCGGATTTTAAACAATTGCCAACCCCGACAGATACCCCATAGGATTTATGATATGAAATTTCGACCCTGCATTGATCTTCGAAACGGCAAAGTCGTCCAGATTGTGGGAAGCACCCTGTCCGACCAAACCCAGGAGAGTCTTGTCACCAATTTTGAAAGCGCCTTAACCCCGGCACAGTTTGCACGGATGTACCGGGCAGACCAACTTTTCGGCGGCCATGTCATTGCCCTTGGCCCTGGAAATACCAATGCCGCCCTCGATGCGCTGCAGGCCTTCCCCGGTGGTCTCCAGATGGGTGGCGGGATTAACCCTGAAAATGCACACACCTTTCTGGATGCCGGCGCATCCCATGTCATCGTCACCTCCTATGTGTTCTCCAAAGGCCGCATGGACATGGACAAACTCAACGCCCTGGTGAATACCGTGGGCAAAAACCGTCTGATTCTGGATCTAAGCTGCCGGAAAAGGGACGGACAATTCTGGATTGTGACAGACCGCTGGCAAAAATTCACCGAAATGGCCGTGACACCGCGAAATCTGGAAGATCTATCCGCATTCTGCGACGAATTTTTAGTCCACGGCGTGGATGTGGAAGGCAAAATGCAAGGTATCCAGGAGGAGCTGGTGACACTGCTGGGGGAACACAGCCCCATCCCTGCCACCTATGCCGGCGGTGCAGGCAGATTTGAAGACCTGGACCGGGTAAAAGCCCTTGGCAAGGGACGTGTGGACCTGACCATCGGTTCCGCCCTGGACATCTTTGGGGGCACCATCCCTTACCAAGAGGTGGTGGCGTGGCATAAGGCTCAAATCTGACCCGTTTATTTCTAAATTTATTCTCGCACAAAGCCTCAAAGGCACAAAGGGTCACAAAGTCGAATAACAATCTTTGTGTTTTAGTGTCTTTGTGCGAGCTTTACAACTGAAACGCGTCATGCTTAGAATTGCTGTTGATTATATGGCATCATCAATATCAGAAGTAGTCAACGCCACGTCAATAAAAGACTTAGGCAACATAAATAGACACATTGTAGGACCTCTACTTCCTTAAAATCTTTGAAGATGGGCGATTTACGGCGGCGGAGCAGCCGTGAACTCTGAACATCTACGGTTTGACCGTAGCATGTTTCTTGTTTGAATTAAGTAAGCTGTCCCCAGAATACTAACAGATTTAAAAGTAAGATGTCCCCAGATTTACGTGCTTGGAATAGGAAGCACAATAGTCGGGGTGGAGGGCTTCAATTTTTTTTAAGTCATATTTTTATTTTTAGATTAAAATCGAAACTGTCAGATACCAGAAAACTATTAGAGTTGAATGGCTATCAATGGTTCGATATCTTCAAATTTTGCTGTAAAATTACCCCTATACTTTTTAATTATCTCTTTGCAGTCAATAGTTCTTAATGATAGTTTCATAAATGATTTTTTATCTGTTTGAAATGAAATTATATATTTGGGGTTGTGATTTTTGATGTAACCGTTAAAATATATCGTAGTGATCGCATTTATCATGTCTGCATTATATAGCTCATGAACAACCCGGATAGCTAATTGAAAGATAACATTGCTGTATAGTGATGTGAGTATTGTTTTCGAAATGTTTGTTTCTTTGAGCGAATCTTCTGATTTTACATACGTTACTTTTTTTATTTTGGGGAAGCTTTCAAGTTTTGGCAGAGAATAATCAACTATTAAAGTTTTATTTTCAGGATGGTAGGCAAACCGGAACGACTTAGGAAAATAATCAGGATATTTTGAAATTTTTAATACCAATTCACAGTATTCTATGACGGAATGAGATTTATAATTAAGATAGTCAGACTTTTTTTGATCGATTGTTGAATTAAAGAAATCCTGATCTTTATAGTATCTATCTTTTCTTTTTTGCCATTCTGCAACTTCTTGTTTGTTTCGATTTTTAGTTTCTTCGATTTTCACATTATATTCTTGAATTTCCTTGTCATATACCTTTTTATTGCCCTTGTTATAATCTTCTATTTTTTCTTTTTCTATCAACCAAGTATTAAATGCAGATTGAAATTTTTGAACAGATTGGTCAATTTTTTTTTGTTGCCAAGATTTGAAGATATATTTGTCGAGGAAATTTATTTTGACTTGAAAGGGTAAGTCAGTTTGCTTTGGTTCAGGTGGAATTTGCATTTCTTCTGGTGGTATTGGCGATAGGATACTGTCTAATTTTTCTTGTAGGTGATTTTCCGGGGATGCTTCTTTAAACGGACTATAATTTTTTAGTTTTTCCCAATCAAATGCTACAGTTCTCTCAACCGATTGTACTAATAATGTTTCAAGCTGCTTAAGTCGATCTTCGGCGTTTTTTGTTTTTTCTTCAGCCTCAAGAATTTTCGATTGTTTGAGATAATTATTTTCGGATTTCCCTTTAGCTTTTTCCCACTTTATATTAAATCTTTCAACTTGCTTTTCAATTTTTTCATCTAAAGCCCACTCGTCACGTGCTTTTAAAAATTTATGCTCGTTTAATCCAAGATGCCTTACCTTTGTGAAAAATAAACAGTCGGTATTGCCAGTGCGTTCATTGTCAAAGTAATCAAAATCAATGTCATCTGTTTGTATTAGGTCGTCATCCTTGGTGCCACTAATTGGGTTCAATAACACCTTTGAGCCATACAGTTTAATTATTCCACGATTTATTAATTCAAAAAAACAATCTTTACAGGCTTTAACGTCTCCAAATGCAGAATGTGATGAACTTAGAACCGTATCAAAAACTTGTTTATATAGTTCTTCAAGACTTGGCCACTTATATCCATATCGTCCTGGGAGCCTACAATAATCTGTCGTTAATTCTTTTGTACAAAGTTTATCGATTTTATGGATGGTTGATTTAATATTGTGACGCATAAATTCTGCATGAACAACTTTTTTATCGAAATCTATGTTATGAGCAATCAAAACTTGGGCTTTGTCAAGCATTGAGGCAAAGCGTTTTAAAACGATTACTCTATCTTGTCCTTTTTCATTGGCAATTTCATTTGTGATACCGTGAATTTGTATCGCATCGGCAGGAATTTTAAATCCGTCTGGTTTTAAAATATTTGTTTCTACTTCTAATTCATTACCGGTCTTGTCAGTAAGTATCCAAGCGATTTCAACAATTCTTGGCCAATTATCAAGCTTTCCTACAGGTGCTTTCCAGTTAATAGGAAGTCCTGTCGTTTCTGTGTCAAAGAATAAATACATCGTTCCTCCATCAGTGTAAGCAAATTCCTGAGAATACCTTCGGGTTATGAAGATGTAAATCCGTAAATCCGGGGACTAAATCCGGAGACACCTTACTCATTGTTATTTCGACCAGTTTTTTTTGCGCCTCAGCCGCCTGTCTAAAATAGCTTCCACCTGTTTTACAAAAGTCGTTTGAACGGTCAGTCAGTCCGTTCATGTTTTCTGAATAATTCAATTTCAAATGTATGAATATCAAGGGGATATTGGCAATCTCAAGCAGGGGGGGGGTGTTTTGACAAGAATCTCATCCTTTTTATCCATATGTGTGCCCCGGCACTGCTCCATTTCCAATCCTCAGAACATTTTGCAAGACCGGGGCGGACCGGATTGTACTCAATATACTGGGTACACGCCAATAACCACCTCTCTTCCATGGTAAATGACACAAACCGCCCCTGTCATAAAAGACCGCGCCAACCTTCCCTGAAATT
>NZ_DDYV01000121.1:0-3840 GCF_002348205.1 Desulfobacter sp. UBA2225
ACCACGGTTAAGTGGGGTGCTACCATATCTTTTTGTAATCCCGCCCAAAATCAGATATAATTACACATTAGTTAATGCCTGAACCGAACCCGTGAAGCCTGTACCGTACGAAACTGATAAAAAGGAGCTTTATGTTTAAATTCTTTTGCAGACGCATTGTTCTATTTATAGGCTTTATTTTTTTCTTCGCAGCACCCTGTGCCGGAAATGACCCGGTACTTAGACTTGCCACAGATCCCTGGCCCCCCTATTCCATAGGACGGGAAGGCGAGGCGCTGGAAAGCGGATATGCGTTTGATATCGGCACAGAGGTGAGCAAACGCATCCATTGCAAATTCAAGGCAGATCTTCTGCCATGGAAGCGGGTGCTGGCCTGCATGGAAAAAGGAACCTACGATATTACCTTTCCCATTCAAAACAAGCCGGAAAGAAAGTCGTTCATGGTTTTTACGAATGTGATTGTTGAGGACCGGGTTTTTATATGGCACCTGAAAGCGGGCAAAGACCAGCTACCCGGGTGGCAAACCATTGATGATCTCAAACCTTACACAATAGGTATTGTTTCAGGATATACCTACCAGGACAAGATGGACCAGGCCATTGAAAACGGCTTCATAAAAACGGAAAAAGTCAACCTGGCAGAATACAACTTTAAAAAACTTTTAGGGAAACGATTCGATGCTTTTTTGGAAAGCGAATCCGTTGTGATGAGCTTCTTTCAAAAGTATCCGGAATACAGTAAGCAGATCACCCACGCACCCCAAATTGTATCCAAGGATCTTTTCAGAATCGGAATCTCAAAAAATTCACCGTTTGCAGACCTCCTTCCGGAGATCAACAGGGTGATTGAGGAGATGAAAGGGGATGGAACCATTGACAGGATTATGAATAGATAAATCCATAAAATAAGAATGTTAAATAAAAAAATAAGTTCACGCCAGGATATGGATGAAATCAAAACATTGTCCAACGATGCAAAGGACCTGTTCGTGGACATCATAGAGACGATGTAATGCCGTTTGCCAGATCATATAATTCGAAAACCACCCATATATAGGGAAACATCATGACAGATGGTATCAGACAAAATGTACTCAAAGAGCTTTTGGGGCTGCTCAGCCTGGAAAAAATTGAAGAGGACATCTTTCGGGGCCAGAGCCAGGACCTGGGTTACGGAGCCGTATTCGGCGGCCAGGTCCTGGGTCAGGCCTTGTCTGCAGCATCCCGAACAGCACCGGACCATCTTTGTGCCCACAGCCTGCACGGATACTTCCTTCGGGCCGGAGATGCCGCCTGCCCCATTGTCTATATGGTGGAGCGCACCCGGGACGGCCACTCGTTCAGCACCCGGCGAGTCAAGGCCGTACAGAAGGGCCGGACTATCTTTTCCATGTCAACATCATTTCACAAATATGAAGAAGGCTTTCAGCACCAGGACCCCATGCCCGAGGTTGATGGCCCTGAGGGCGTGGAAAGTGATTACAATAAAATTTTACGCCATGCAAAAAAACTCCCTGAAGACATCGCAAAAAAATTATTGTCTCCCAATCCCATTGAACTGCGGGTGCTCAATCCGTTAAATCCCTTTCATCCCGTTCCCATGCCGCCGGACAAATATGTCTGGTTCAGGGCCACCGGCCCTTTGCCTGACGATGCCGCAATTCACAGGTACATGCTGGCCTATGCTTCGGATTTTCACCTGGTCCCCACAGCCCTTTATCCCCATGGCAAAACCTTCTGGTCGCCGGACATGCAGGTGGCAAGCCTGGATCATGCCATCTGGTTCCACAGGGATTTCAGGATGGATGACTGGCTTCTTTATGTGATTCACAGTCCCAGTGCAGCCATGGCCCGGTGTCTTAACCACGGTTCCATCTACACCCGGGACGGCAGGCTTGTGGCCAGTGTGGCCCAGGAAGGACTGATCAGAAAGGTAGACAAAAACAAAGCATAAGGCGAACCTTTCGCTGTTCACTGCTTTTCTGCGATCAAACCCGCCCTGATTGTGCGTATCAGATTTGCCAGCATCAGTAAAATCAAAACCCAGAAGACTACCCAAGCGGCTGTGTCAAATTGTGGCCCACCTGCAACGGCGGCATACACATAGGGCAACAGGGTATTAATCAGCACCATGATTCCCCAGAAAAGGACCTTGGGCCATGCCATGACCCGGCCGGTCAGGGAATTGACCAGACGGGCACAGCCTACAATAAACCCGGGCACGGTGATCATGTCAAAAAACAGAAATACCAGGGGATCAATCCCCCGGCTTTCCAGAAGGCCTTTGAACAGGAGATACTTTACAATATCGTAGCACCACAGAAAGCATATCCCCCCCAATTCATGGCGCCTTCTAATTTTCATCAATTAGATGTTGTCTTTGACTACATGAAAAGAAATTTTCGATGCCGTAACAGTGCTTCGGCCCGAATGAAGAAAGGAGACAACCCAGACACCCTGGAAAAACAGAATCATACCCGGATCCCACAGGGCTTTAAATCCTTTATCCAGGGAAACGGCTACCTCGGGATCAGGGAAAAAGGCCAGCACCCCGATGGTATAAGCAATGGCTGCAAGGGCCATAATCTGGTACACGGAAAATTTGCGTTCACCCCTGAAGTCTGCCCTGAAAAACTCAGAGACCACGCGCCAGACCTGGGTTACCACAAGGGTTTCCACAAGGGCGGTTCCGGCAAAACCCCGGAGAAACAGCAAGGTGCCGACAAGGCCGGATATCGCATAAATCACGGCGGTAATAATCTGGATGGGAATCATCTTTTCACCGGCCAGACCCGATGCATAGGCCGCTTTTTTGGTATCACCTGTAAAGACCACATTAAAATGCTCGAACAGTTTCTGGGTGCGCTCGGAACACCGGCTCAACGGCTTGCCGTAACAGCAGCCAAAGCTTAAACAGGCAAGACGTCCCAAAGACTCTCCAAACGTATATCCAATGCTTAAACAGGCCATCATCACAGCAACAGGCAGATGAAAGTTGAAGGCTGTGCCCAACGTGGCATTCACCAGCATGATGATCCAGGGCGCAGTCACCACACCGGCAAACACGGCCCCGCCAATGGTCAGGGTGGCTTTTTTCTTTTCAACAAGCCGGGCAACAACTTTAGAGGCGGGAATGGTCACCGCCAGCAGCAGAACAGTCAACAGCACCAGGACAGAAATGGGCATCCCGGCCGATGCGGCCAGAATCACGGCCATGATCACGCCAAAGGTATACGCATTGGCGGACAAAAGCCCGTACCAGGTCAGATTCATCCCCCGCCACTGCCCCTGATCCAGCTTCTCTAAAGGAAACGCCGCCACCATCTGCCATTTCTCTTTGGGCAAAGTTTTAAATCCCCAACTCAGTACAACACCAATCAGCAGACCCAGCCCAACAACAAAAAAAATGATATCCATTACAAATCTCCAAACGCTGCAGTTTCACCACAAGGGCAGGCATGACCGATACCTGAACGCACGGTCACTTCGGTTTCCACAAGGGGTCTGCCAAACCCTTCACTGAAACGGCTGCTCACGTCGGTGCGAACCTGGTTTTCCAGTAAGTCTTCGGAAAAACAGATGCGCTGTTTTTGAAATATAACAATGGTTGTGGAAGACCCCGGACGGTAAAGGCTTTTGGGACAACCCTTTTCCATAAAAAGTCCGGGCACCACAACCCGGGGCTTTTCATATCCCTTTTGACTGTAGCACTGGACAATTCTCCCGATCATCATGGCCACCACTTCCACCATGCACACAAGCCCGCATCCGGTACCTCCGGGTACATCCGTATCAATGATGGTGACCACCCGCCGGTTTTTAGAATAGGGTGTGACCTCC
>NZ_DDYV01000052.1:0-9153 GCF_002348205.1 Desulfobacter sp. UBA2225
CAGCTTAACATATTTTCCATAGATTTTTTCCGGGGCAAAAGAAAAAATCTGCCGGGGGATCTCTCTGAAGCGTTTGATATGGTCCCTGTGTCCGGTCAGTTCCATTAAAGCCGACATGGTTTTCATATCATCGGCCGGCAGGGCTTTTATCTGCGCCAGGGTCTGTTGCTCTTTTTGAATCTTTTCCCGGGATACCGGGTTTAAAAGCGTGAGCATATCCGGTCCGCCGCGCCACTCATCTATATTGTTTTTCATCCATGCCACAGGGTCTTCCTGGCAGAGCCAGAATTCAAAAGAGACCTCAAAAAAGCGAATTAAAAATCTGTTTAAGGCAGATCGTAAATTTGGGTCGTCAGGGAGTGCCTTTTTTTGGATCATCAGCCTGGCCATGACGTCGGGCTGGTAATAGGCGTTGACAAAGAACAAGAAATCAGACTCCTGGAGGGATAAAATACGGTCAATTTCTTGGGTCAGTGTTCGATTGAATACATGAAGGCCTTGTGCACCGGATTTGGCGATATAATGCAAAATCTGCATGAGATTGTCTGCGGCATTGGATTTGATTTCAGGATCCGATATGGATTCAAATGCCGTGTTAAAAATATCACAAAGCAAATCAAGCGCCTTTGGTCCATTGGGCTCACTGCCGTACAAATGAAAATGGTGAAGGGAAAAATGCCGGGACTCGGTGACAATAAAGGCCCAGTTCCGGTACGGATGGGACAGTTCCTTTAAAAAGGTTTCCAGGCGGCTGACAATGCCCACATATCCTTTAAAAAAGTCAAGAAGCAGAAGATACCGTTCATCAATGGTGACGTCTGCCCGGGTATCTGAAAGGTTGACTTCAAGGGCTTTTGATTTCACAGAAATGACCTCTTTGTTCTTTTATGATGGTGGAAAAGGATTTTTAAAACGCTTTAGTTTATCATGACTGCCCTGGTTTGTAACCTAATGTTTTGGGCTAATTTCCATTTGTGCCTGTTATCAATTTACAATATTTTGAAATAAGAGATATCATCGGTTTATATTTTTTTTAATCCTTGCCTTGACACAGGTTCCGGCTTGCTTATCTTAACCGACTCTTATAATATAAGATCACTATCTATCGAAACCGTATTCAATTGAAAATTAAAATCTAAACCGGTTTTTTTTAATCTGGTGAACATTTAATGTGAGGAGTAAGAACCATGAATAATGATCCGTCTCAATTTACACTGTACAGTGGCGGGCACAGAGGCGCTGAAGCCGAATTTGGAAAACTTGCAGAGAAATACGGCGTCAAGGAGGTTAATTTTTCCTTTGAGGGTCATACGATTGAAAGGGATACAGGCATACGGATGCTGAACCAGGAGGCGCTTGAAAAAGGGAATATCTCAATGGATATAGTCTCGGCCCGTCTGGGCAGATCCTTTTCAAAAGGCAATAAAATCAGAAAGGTTATCCAGTCCATTTTTCATATGGTCAATAACGGATACCAGATTTTTGCCGTGGGGTGGATCCTGCCGGACAAGACCGTTAAGGGCGGCACCGGATGGGGTGTGGAGTTGGGCAAACTGTTCAACCGTCCGGTTTTTGTCTATGAACAGGACAGGAAGGCCTGGTTTTCCTGGGTGAATAATGAATGGCAGATGGCCACCCCCGTGATTCACCATAAAAACTTTGCAGGAACAGGTACCCGGAATCTTACCGACGATGCTGCGGCTGCGATGCAGGATCTATTCGAGCGCAGTTTCAAATAGCGTGTGTATGGCAGAAAAATTTGTAATCCTGATTGCAAATTTTTCTGCGCTTTGCACCTGGGCAACTTTTTATCTAAACACGGGAGATTAGATATTGTGGCTCATTTTAAATCCTGTCCTAAAATTGCGACCAAAAACAGGACAGAGAATTCATGTGCAATGGTCAAGAAGCCTGAAAAATAGGGAAAGACCAGGAAGCCGAATTAATGGCCTTCCCCAAATCCGTTATAATCAAGATTTTGCAAGCACAACGTTTTGTATATCGGTATCGATTTTTTTTCGGTAGCGGGTGATGGCCGATTCGTTGGACATAATCATATCCAGCTGACGGGTGTGCATGATCAGATACCCAAGGATGTTTAACCGCTCCGTCATAAAGTCCATTTCATATCCCTCGACCCGGGCCACAAGGCTGTCTTCACGGACTTCGACCCTGAAAAGGTGCTCAGTCAGGATTTCTGCAATAAACTGGATGCGCCTGATCCGGCGACGTGTATCTGCAGCGCCGCCTTTAAACCGGAAGCTGATATAGTTTTCTGAAGCCCTTTCACTGACCAGGGCTTCGGTGATGGAAAAATGGTACCCCAGGCGGGAGGAAAAACTGCAGAAATTCTTTGAGATCATAAAATAATTACGTTCCGTATAGGCCGACTTCATGCCGGGTTCCAGTGCCCTGTTTGTCGTGGACTGGAACATCACGGACGCCAACCCCTTATGGTCAATGGGCGGCGGGCCTGCCCAGGGAACAGCGATGATTCCGTCCCAGAGGGCCATCATGGGGATGGATGATATATTTTCCAGCCGGATGTACTTATCATGGGTATCTTCTTTAACCCCGTCATCCAGGTTTAAAATCCACCATTGCATGGGGACTTTATAGAAGAGCCGTTTACTGGACCGTTCGGAAAAATCATGATCCTTGCCGAAACTGAACATTTCCTCCACGGATTTTTCATGGGCAAACCGGGTGATATCATGAAGGGTTCTGCAATTTTCCGGCTTGAAATCAGGAGAATACGGATCAAGGAGATTGAGCGGAACAATATACCTGCTGAGGTGAAGAAGGATATTGTAGACCGGACCTATCTCAAAGCTGGTCTTTCCAGTCATCACCTCCTGAGCCGGGAGATCTATTTTCCCTTTGTAGATACACACCCGACTGCTGTCCACCGTAATCTCATCACCGGTTTTCAGTAACGTGCAAACGTTTTTAATTCCGAATATGGCCGGGACGTTGAATTCTCTTGCCACATTGGCCAAGTGGCCGGCAAAGGTACCATGCTCGCTAAGGATCGCAGATGCCTTATTGAGCAGTGAGGCCCAGATCGGCAAGGCCTGGCTGACAACGAGGATTCCATGATTCGGAAAATTCGACATATTGTCCGGACTGTTCAGGATAAATACTTCACCACTGGCAACACCTGGAAAGATGGTCATCCCGCCTGAGACCAGAACATTTTTTCCTGCCCCCTGAACAGTGTCTTCCGGAATGTCAGGCCTGTGGGCTTCCATCTGCTGAAGCGGTCTGGATTGAAGGATATAAATGCTTCCGGACTGATCAATGGCCCATTCAACATCCTGAGGCGATCCGTAATATCCTTCAATCCGGATGGCCAGGTCTGTCAGCTCCAATATCTGTGCATCGCTGATGGAAGGCTGATCCTTGGTTTCATTGGTATTTTCAAAACGGCAGACCCCGGTGTCGGCATTACACAGAAAGCGAGTTCCTTTTTCCTTGATGTCTTTAAATGTGATCCGTGGGGGCAAATCCCGGGCAACTGTAAAAAGATCACAGTCCACGCTTCCGTCAACAACAACCTTGGGAAGCCCCCATGCTGAGTTGATAAATATCGAATCATCCCCTGCATCAAGCGGATTCCGGGTGTACATCACACCGCCTGAACGTGCATCCACCATGCTGATACACCCCACACTCATAAAGATGTCCTCATCACGGATCCCTTTGTTAAGGCGGTAAGTGATGGCTGTGAAGCTGTATTTACTTGCAATGACATCTTTGTATTTTTGTGAGAGATCCTCCTTGCGGACATTTAGTTCAGACCGGTATTGTCCGGCAAAAGAATTTGCGACGGAATCCTCTCCCATGGCACTGCTCCTGAGAGCGACAGAAAATGACCTTGAGCCCATTTCCAGCTCAAGGTCATGATAAGCCTTATGAATTTCGGTTTCAAGAATCTCGGGGAGAGGGGATTCAATGATCATTTTCTGGATATCTTTGCTTAAGGCAAAAAGGGCGTCCATATCTCTTATATCGGTAGAAACAAACCGCCGGTTAATCTCGGTCTGAAGAGAGTTATGTTCCAGGAAATAGTCATAGGCCCTGGAGGTAATCGTAAAACCGGCAGGCACCTTCAGTTTGACAAAGTTTAAAATCTCTCCGAGGTTTGCCATTTTACTGCCCACCAAATCTGCCTTGGTAAGGTCTATAGACGATATCGGGATAATGAACCGTTCATCTTTATCTTCTTTTTTTTGCTCAATAATCTGTTTGATGTTCAGACAGATGTCATCAAACACGATATAAAGTACGTTGTATTTTCCACCACTGAGCTGTTCCAGATTTTTGAGCAGCCGAAGAAGATTTACCGTAATGGCAGTGCTTTTGGTCCTGATAAACGAGTTGCCAAAAGGCCTCTTGAGTGAAAGGGCCTGTTCGATTTCCGTCATGATCTCCAATGCCCTGTTGTTGGCATTTAAAAGCATTTTGAAATGATGATACCGCTCCTGAAATTCTACTCTCAGGGTTTCGGCATCCGGCCCTGTGTCAGGTGGCCCGGGGTTTGAAAAAAATTTTTTGAGAAAAGAGATAAGTTTTTTCATTGGCTTTCTGTTTTCCGGTGTCGATCAGGCGATCGGCACCGGAAACTTTTACAGTGTCATTGGGGGCAGGAAGACAGAATCAATGCCCGATCTGCAATCCCCAGCCCTCAAACATAAACAGGATGGCGTAGCCGTACCACATCGTATACACCACGTAAAAAACAAGCGAAAAAATCACTGTCCCCAGTTTGTTGCTCATGCTTTCCGGTACAATTTTATAATAATTATAGGAACATTCAACCGCCCGTGTCATGACCGTATAAACCGTCTTGCCATTGGCAAACTGCTCCTGTTTGTCAAAACTCTTTTTCATGGCTTTCAGACTGGTCCACCAGTTAAACAGAACCTTTCTGCCTTCAATACCGTATTTTTCCTGGAGAACATCCCCCTTGTTATGGAATAGTGCATCGGAATCTTCAAGGCAATTCATCAGTATATTGCCAAAATCACCAGTGATGTTTAATTTTTCCGCGTCTTCAGTGACCGTTGCACCGGCTTTACTGAAAAGGGCTGCGCTTTCCGTTGCCAATTCAGCTGAATCATAGGAAAGTTTTACAGTAATCTCTTTCCCGGTCTCGGATTTACCAATAGTCTCTTTGATTGAAGGGATATAATAAGCAGATCCCTTGGAGATGGAATTAAAAAGATTGTCCAGATAGTTCAAACAGTTCTGTCCGTTGAGAAGCGGCATGAAAAACATGACCAATACAATCAGAAAGACCGCCATCAAACCGATACCCCCGGCTAACTCCTTTTTATTGGCTGCCATGATAGTTAAACCTCCTCACCTTTTAATTTTTTGATGTTCATTACAAATGTGCCGATAACCCAGATTGCAAATATGGAAATGATAATGAAAAAGAGATATGTTCCAATGGTATCAAGCACAGCCGTAGTTTCTTTTGGGATCTTGATTAGACCGATGGATGACAGTTTTGACGGGAGCGCAAAAGCCCGGTTGACAAATCCGGCAAGCACCGACAGTGCATAAAAACCACGGATCGTAATCCCTTTGACAACCTTAGTGGCCAAGGCGCCTATCTGTATGCCCAGCAATGACCCCAGAAGCATTCCCATAGCAAGGGTATAAAAAATAAAACCATAAATGGCGTACTGGCCAATGGACGAATAACCGGCTGTAAAAATAATCTGGAAAATATCCGTACCTACGGTTGTCATGGAGGAGATACCCAGCACGTATACAAAGAGGGGGAAGGTCAGAAAGCCGCCGCCCACGCCCATGATGGCTGCGGCGAGTCCGACAAAGAACCCGCTTGCTATCAGAAACCAGGAAGAGATCCGGCGGCCGCCCGGGATCAGCCCTTCATCAAAGCTTACCATGGGCGGAATGTTCATGCTCTGAAGTTTTATAGGAAGACTGCCCATTTCAGAGCCTTCGTCTTTGCCGCCGTGGGCAGAGCCGCCCCCGCCCGGAGCCTTTCTGGCTTTTAAATAATCCATGAGGGCATAGGAGCCCAGTGCGCCCAGCATAATGACGTAGATGGTCGTGATAAAGGCATCACTGAGGATGGGGTTGAAATCATATAACACCCGGTTGATCCATCCGCCCAGGGTTGCACCGCCAATGGAACCGATCAGAAAGATCAGGGCAATGGAGACGGAAATATTCCCCAGTTTCTTATGGAGAACGCTTCCCATGATGGCTTTGGCAAAAATGTGGAACAGGTCGGTTCCCACTGCCAGAATACCTTTAACCCCGACGCTCATCAGGGCCGGGGCAATGATGAACCCACCTCCTGCTCCGATACAACCCGTTATCAGACCGGCACAGAGCCCGACACCAATGGAGGCCAGAAAAATTTTCATGGTGAAGAAAGACGGGCTGTAGGCGTTTTTTCCACCAAGATACTCGGGAAGCCCTCCCACAAGCTGATCCGCAAACACAACACCGCCGATAAGTATCGGGATTAGAAGCAATCCCAATATCATCATCCGTTTCCGGCTCCTCAGGATGGTATTGGCTGTGGAAATCTCCCACTCTGCGTGGGCCCGGGATCCAAGATACAGGAACCGGCCTATGTTTTTAAAAAACATCATTTATCCATTCTCCTTAATTATTTGTTTGTTGTTAAACTAATCAATATTTTCAATTGATTATGTTATACCCTTCAATTTGGCTTCCTGAAGGGATTTCTTTTTGTAAGCATCAGTAATCTTGTAATACAATTCGTCGAAATCAACGGGTTTGACGATGTAGTCAAATGCACCGTTATCCATACCTGCCCTGGCTGCATCCAGCATGGCATGGCCTGTGAGCATGATGACCTCAATGAGCGGCCAGCGGGATTTGATCTCTTCCAGAACCTTGATCCCGTTTTTAGAACCCGGCATCTGGACATCCAGCACCACCACATCGAAATTCCCCTCTGCAATGCGTTCAAGTGCCTGTTCCCCGTCAGGCACTCCTGAAGCATCAATATGTCTTTTTCTGAACCGCTTGATAATGATATCCAGAAATCCGGCTTCATCATCCACAAAAAGTACGTTCATTTTGCATGCCTATCCTCAAATCAAACCAATGTTTCAAAATGCGCATCTGAAATATGAATTCAGACACCAGCAAATCGATAGCAATAAAAATAGCAATAAATATGCCTCGGAACTGTAAACAAAAAAAATAAAAAACCTGTTTAAAATTTAGATGGTTATAAACAAGAAGGAATTTTGTATGGGAATGGTTGCCTGTCCGTTTTTTTTACACATTGTAAATAAACTAGAGCCAACCGGCCAAGAGCCAGTACCAGAATCGGTTCGGGCATGTTTCTTTTTATTTCTCCAGGAATATCCTTCTTTCTGGTAACGCTGCCCGCCGCCAAGGCATAATAACCAACCACCCGGCTTTCAAAGTTAAGATGCTTTAAGATTAAAACCACGAAGTTCACGAAGAAGAGTACGCTATAATATCTTCGTGAACTTCGTGTTCTTTGTGGTCAAGTTATTCATGCTTAAGTTTATGACATCGTGCCTATACCTGTGCCATCATGGCGTTGAGGAGTTCGGTTTGCTTGCCGGTGGCGGCGTCAATCTGCTGTTCCAGCGTGTCGCACAGGGGCATCAATTGGTCGATGCGGGAGACAATGCGCTGTTGTTCGGGAAGCGGGGAGTGGAATTACAAATTGCCCAAGCCTTTCGATGTTTAGCTTCGGCATCTTTACCCGATTTTCAGATAGACGATGGCTTTGTCGAAGCGGTTGGTCTGTTTGAGAAACTCGGTGATCTTCAGGGCAACCAGCCGGGTGCGGGTTTTCAGAACCAGGGTCTTGTCAAAATCCTTCTGGTTGTAGATGCGGTCCTCTATTTCATTGCCGTACTTGTTAAGCATGCCTTTGTCAGGCCGCCAGCCGGTCAGGTCTTTGTCTATGTAGATGCGCACGACTTTATAGGGAACCAGAAATCCGTCGTTGATTCCCTGCCGCAGGCTGTAGGTATAAATGGGGTCGCCAAAATAGTCGATATTGGAGACTTCTTTGGTCTCCTTGGGGGTGGCGGTGAGACCGATCTGGGTGGCGGATGTGACGTATTCAAGGATTTCATGCCAGGCAGAATCGGCGTCAGCGGTGCCCCGATGACATTCATCGGGGAAATTCGTGGGGTGAAAGCTCACGCTCGACAATGCCGTCCATGGCAATGTTGTTGTGGAACAAAAAGCCGTCACCGTTTGAACTGAAGATAAACGGCACCTGCAGCATGTCGGCGTAGCCAAGGGCCTGTTGCATGCCGTCGCCAATTGAATGGTTATTGTCTTTGACTTCGATAACGGCAATGGGAATATTGGGCTTGTAGAACAGGACATAATCGGCGCGTTTGTGCCTGGCCCGGGTATGCAGCTTGCCGCGCACGATGATACGCCCGTTTGTGAGGGCGTATTCTTCTCTTATCTGGGTGGCTATATCCCAGCCGGCCTGGGCCAAAGCCGGGGTGATGAATTTGGTACAAATATCGCGCTCGGAGAGTTGTTTCTTATTCATCAGCCAACCTTATTCTAAAGCCCCTTGGGTTGTGTTCAGCAAATATCGACACCGGCTGCTTTCATATTTTCCAACGCTGCAGCCGTGCTTTCCGGGGCAACGCCCCGGCACAGGTCTTTGATCAGTGTCACCTCAAACCCGAGCATTATAGCATCCATGACCGTGGCCTTGACGCAATAATCCGTTGCCAGTCCGTAAATGATGAGCTTTTTTATCCCTGAACCTTTAAGGATATCCGCCAGGCCGGTCTCTTTTTTGCGGTCATCAAAAAAACCGGAATAGGAGTCAAAGGCCGGATCCATGCCTTTTTTTACAATGGCCGTAAACAGGGATTCATCCATCAAAATCCGGGCGCCTGGGCTCTCCTGAACACAATGGGGGGGCCATAATACCTGTTGGCGTCCCTCAATTTGAATGAGATCATAGGGGGTGGTGTTGTCGTGGTTGGAAAAAAAGGAAATGTGGTTTGCCGGGTGCCAGTCCTGGGTCGCATAGATCGGGTAACCCAGTGACTTGAGCCGGCGGGTTTCGGTTTCTGTCGCATCAAGGTATGCCTGGTCAGCACCCCCAACGGCCAGGCTGCC
>NZ_DDYV01000136.1:0-4815 GCF_002348205.1 Desulfobacter sp. UBA2225
CAGGCACCCTTTTTATAAGCTTATGGAGATGGTTCGGGAAGCCTACCCTTCCATTATTTCCATCATACATATGGAAATTTCAGAGTTGTCCAGGCTCTCATTTTTTGCGTTCCAGGACATTGCCCTGAACAAGGATGCCTATCAGGGTGAAAATTATGATATCAACCTGGCATGTATTTTCGGCATGATCAAAAAACGTCCGGAGCGGGTAGTCAGGATTTTAAAGGAGAATATAGAAATTTGCGGCTCGGACCGGATCAGGAAAGAAGTGGACAGGCTCATGGTAAAAACTCAGAACCTTTTGCTCAAGGAGCGTGAGAGTATTGCCGCTCAATTCAAGGATATCCAGACGCAAATGCCTGAAAAAAAGTCCATAGCCACCTTTTTTAAATCCATACTCAAAGATCCGGTCCAAAAGAAACTGAATGATTTAAAGCAGCGGATTGTCCCCCAGGATCTGGATTTTCACAAGGCGGTTATCCGGGACCAGGATTGGTCCGGAATGGATTTGACCCGATCCGTTCTTAATCTATCCCATGCACAGATTGTGGATACGTTGTTAACCGATGTTCATGTGTCAGTCGGTATATGCCACAATACCTTGTTTTACAATAGCAATCTGGATGGGGCCATATTTGATCTGACCTGCTTTGATAATGCCGTTTTTGTGAATGTGTCCGCCCAAAATACAAAATTCAGTCAGTGCAGTTTTCAGAATGCCTCTTTTTATAATTGCAATTTAAACGGGGCAGACATGAGCGATGCCCTGTTTATTGGGGCTGTAATGTCAAAATGCTCATTTAATGAAACCAACCTGACCTGTGCTGTTTTTGCACACGCACGACTATCCGGTCTTTCCTTTACCAATGCCTGCCTTCACATGGCGGATTTTACCCATGCCGGGGCCCGGTTCTGCCGGTTTGCATCACATGCGGCCGTGGATCTGCGTAGCCGGGGTCTCAATTATAATGACAGGGAATACCAACTCAGCTTCAATGATCTGCCAAGAATTGATCCCAGGGTGGCCAATGAAATAAATATGCTCATTTTTTGTGAATTTGTTCATTTCGGGCAGGCAAAATTTTTTAAACAGAATAAATTGAGTCTTCTGGCTGCCTTTGATGTTTTTAAACCGGAGCAGGCGGATTTTTTTCAGCTTTTACCTTTACTGATCCATGAAAATATTGCCATGCCGGAAACCAGCAAGATCCTGCCATCAACGCCTTGTGGCGTAACGGATTATCTGCCGTCAAGGGAGACTGAACGGGTTGGCCGGCACTATCTGGGCGGTGCCAATGTCCTGGTCCGCCGGCATCCGGAGCCCCGGATCCTTGGGGTGTATTCCATGGGAAGTGTTGGGTCTTTGGCCCAAACTGCTGAGTCTGACATTGATTACTGGATTTGTATAGATGAAAAACAGTTGGGCCGTCAGGCAACCGACCTTTTGCGCCGGAAGCTTGATGCCCTGGAAAGCATGGCCCTGGAGCGGTTTAAAATTCAGGTCACCTTTTTTCTTGTGGATATTTTCAAGGCCCGAGATAATGATTTCGGCGGTTCCTCCCAGGAAAGTTCGGGCTCTGCCCAGGCCCGGCTGCTCAAAGAGGAGTTTTACCGGACCATGGTCTATGTGGCAGGCAGACTGCCCTTGTGGACGGCGCTTCCCACCAGCATCAGCAGCAATTATTATAATCTGATTTTTGACTGCATCAATCGTTTGCCCGGTACTAAACGGTATATTGACTTGGGTGATATTCATGCCATACCCCGTAATGAATATTTTGGCGCGTCTGTCTGGCAGATGTTTAAATGGCTGAAAAGTCCTTTTAAATCAGTTATTAAGATGGCCTTACTCGAAAAGTACATGAATACCGATGGCCGGGAACCGATGCTGTGCAATGAGTATAAAAATGAATGGATGAATTCAGGGACCCATCTGAAGCCTGGGCAGAACGATTCCTATATTATTTTGATCAATACCATGATTCAGTTTTATATGAAGTCAGGGGACACACATTCGATCAAGCTTTTGCTCACCTGTTTTTTTCTCAAACTGGGGATTACAAAACAATCGGAGCTGGACTTCAGTGTTTTTGGCCTGCGACGAAATCTTTTGGAAAGGTGCCTGCGGGAATGGGGCTGGACCCTGGAAAAGGTGTTTGAGGTCGGCCGATTCAGATCTTGGCCTTATACCGCCATTCACCGCCTTTCCTTGACCATTGAGCAGTATATGATGACACGGTACGCGGACCTTAAAAGCCGCTTCAGGGATGATCCCGGCGGGCTGGCTATTTCCGAGCAGGACCGTATGGTCCTTGAGCGTAAGGTGGATATCCAGTTCCAGGACAAGCCGGGTAAAATTAAAAAACTGCTTTTAATTTCAGGTGGTGACCGTCATTTTTCAAGGCTTTATCTCAGATACCTGGACACGCCCGGGAAAAGATATGGTCAGTGGAAATTGATCCATAAACCATCTATCCACGCCCAGATGGATGAAGAATCCATACTCACGGCAAGTTCTGTGGAAGAGATCGGGGCCTGGCTGATTCACAACCACCTTTATACGGACCATACTTTTTTGACCATGGCGCCTAATCCCACGGAAGTTTCCCACGACAGCATTGAAAAACTTTACAGGGCCATGCATGATTTTTTTACCCCTGAACTATCAAAACCGGTTAGCTTTGATGCATTGAGGAAGATGCCGTCCATTACACGTCTGTTTGTTTCCGTCAATTTTTATGCGGAAAAACCCAGCGGCAGAATTTCAGATTTTACACTGGTCTACCTGAATTCCTGGGAGGAGATGTTTTTGCGCGCAGCAAGGCTTAACGTGCCGGCTGCGGATCTTGAACCGGTGAAAAAACAGATCTGCATGGGGCTTGGTCTAAATCAGCTGCCCGAAAAGACTGTTTTCCATATCCCAAGACGGGGGTCTTCAATGATGTTTTGACTTTGGTTGCAACAAGGTGGGTGCCCCCCGAGGTTAAGACCGGTTGTAAAAGTTATTTACTATTTTAAGGGCCTGTTCCGGGGTGTCAACCAATGAAAACAGTTCCATATCCTCGGGAGAGATTAATCCGGTTGCGGCAAGTGAATTTTTAATCCAGTCCAGAAGTCCGGCCCAGAATTCTTTGTTCATTAAAAGGACAGGCATTTTTCGGATGCGCCGGGTCTGGACCAGCGTCAGGGTCTCAAACATTTCATCCATTGTGCCAAGTCCTCCGGGCATAATGATATAGGCTTGGGCATATTTTACAAACATGACCTTTCGGATAAAAAAGTAATTAAAGTCCAAAGATCGGGTCATATAGGCATTGCTCTTTTCTTCAAAGGGCAGGGTGATTTTTAACCCTACGGACTCCCCGTTCTGCTCTAAGGCCCCCATGTTTGCCGCTTCCATTATTCCCGGCCCCCCTCCTGTAATGACCGCATAACCGCCGGCTGCAAAACAGGCTGCCGTCTTCCTTGCGGTTTCATAATCGGGATGCCCCTTGGCTGTTCTTGAGGAGCCGAAAATAGATACGGCAGGTCCTAAATCATGAAGTTCATCTATACCTTCAACAAATTCGCCCATAATTTTAAACAGGCGCCATGATTCACCGGACTTGAAATCATCAATGGGGTACTCGATGGGATGGGGCGTTCTCATGTTCAACTCCTTACTAAAACGGTTCCGGATGCAAGTTCAGATCAATCAACTCAACTGGCTAAAATATAATAAATGTGGTATATACTATCCAATTTGGGCTAACTGATCAAGTTTTTGGGCTAACTGATCAAGTTGTTCGGTTAACACTTTCAATTTATTGTTTTTTAATAACAGCCATGGGCTGACCTGACATATCAACTGCCAGTCATAGCCCACAACAAAGTTGGAAAGATCTGAGTAACTTACCCAGACTTTCTTATAAAACAAAAAAAAGATAAATTATTTGGAATGACTATAAATTTGGATTTTCAATATTCAGTATTCCGGCAGACAACGGTTGTCAATGCCTTAGGAATGCATGCGCGGCCTGCGGCAGTAATTGCCGGCATGGCCCAGGACGCCGGTGGTAACATCTGGTTGTCAGATGGAAAAAGCATTGTGGATGCCGCAAGCATTATTGAAATGATATCCCTGTGTGCGGTGACAGGGACAAAGGTGTCCATTTTTGCAGAAAAAGAAGAAGATTCAGCCCTGGCAGATAAGATTAAAAATTTTTTTGATGTTGGATTCGGGGAAAATGAAAATAAATAGAACCGTTAAGGATCAAATCATTCTCAGGGGGATCAGCGGTTCTCCCGGTATCTGTATTGGAAAGGCGTATCTTGTTGACCGGGAGGGTGTTAATCTTATTAAGCGTTATCCTGTAAGCCCGGATATGCTCCCCAATGAAATAGACCGGTTTAAAAATGCAGTGGATAAAGCCAAAAAAGATCATGCCAAGGCCATTGATGCTTTAGGGGATGATTTAAGTGAAAATCTCAATATCCTTGAAACCCATATGGTTTTGTTCAAGGATAAAATGCTTTACGGCAAAACCATTGAGACCATTACCAATGACCAGATCAATGCGGAGTGGGCACTTCGCCGGGTGTCCAGGCGTATCAGCCGGATGTTTGATCAAATCAATGATCCGTATCTTCGGGCCAGGGGAAATGATATTATCCAGGTCTCGGACAAGATAATGAATTATCTGGTGGGGGAGGCTGACCTCCGGATCAGCGAAATCAACAAACGTGTCATCATTGTCGCCCACGACCTTTCTCCCGCAGATACCAGTCAGATCCAGCTTGAACATATCAAGGGATTTGTAACGGACAGGGGCGGTA
>NZ_DDYV01000137.1:0-3391 GCF_002348205.1 Desulfobacter sp. UBA2225
TCTTGTCAGAGCTCTTAAAAAACGAGGCCAGATGGTAACCATAATTTGAGGTAGCTTCCAGACCCAGTACCACCTGTTGTAAGCAGTGCTGGGCCGCAGCTTCCACAACATGGTCCACCAGTGCCCGGGCGCCGGCCAGCGTATTCGGCACGTTAAATTTACGCACCGTATCACCATCACTGTTTATACAGCGGACATTGTTTTTACGCAGGCTCACGTCGATACCGACATAAAGTTTGCTCAAGAGATCACCTCCACTCTAAAAATAATCAAGTAGGGTACAGGACCTGGGTGCCCTTGGGAACCGCCTTACTCAGCCTCGTAATGAGTACTCGCCCGGCCAGGTGGGTGCATGAATGGGAAGCTGCAAAATCCCATCACCATAGCGCCGGGGGCACGACCAGCGGTTAGAAAAGGACGGCGGACCAAGGGTAACAGGCTTTCAAAAGTAGTAGTCTCAAAGACTCCACGAGGTAGATAAGAAATATCCCCATACCAGCTTGTTGGTCACATTGTCCCGCAAAAAGGCAACCATGTCCAGACACTACTTGACCGTAGAAGACGTAAAGTTACAGTTACCGGTGCGCTCTATGGATGCTACGCATCCTTCGCGCTATGTGGTTTTTTGAAGTTCTCTAAAAAGGTAAAAAGACAACAGAAAACCGGCCCGGCCAGGGTAACTGCTAAACAGTAGACCCGGGGGGCCGGCAAAGAGATTATCACCAAAACAATCCATGCCCATAAAGAGTTTCAGAGGACTTAACTGTCCATTCGCACCATGGCGACCAGGACTTGGATTGTGGATATTTTTGAGATATTTTTAAGTTCTTTATGAATCACCACCATTATTTAAGGCACTGTTGGCCAACTACCTTCAATAGCGATTCCACAATACAGTATTCGCGCGAATGACCGGTACCGTTACCGTACCTGTTGTGGAATCTGGTATTTGACTTCGTTGGCCTCGGTACCCCGTGATTTGGGAACCGGTTCCCGGACCTAACCGGATTAGCCATATTGTTCCTTAACTGGGATTTAGGCTGTCCGGTGGTTCTGATACTATTATACGAGGAGGAAGATTATGCTGCTTAACAATAATGAATATCTTGAGATTTGCTCGGATATAAAAAATCAAATACGCTCTGCACAGCATCGAGCGGTGATTGGAGCCAATCGCGAGCTTATTATGCTCTACTGGAATATTGGAAATGTCATCAACGCCAATTCAGAATGGGGCAACAAATTCATTGAAAATCTCGCTCGCGATATCAAGCTCGACTTCCCCGACACAACGGGGTTTTCCGTCCGCAATTTGAAGTACATGGCCAAGTTCTCAAGCCTTTATTCGGATATTGAATTTGTGCAGACGGTGTCTGCACAATTAAGCTGGTCGCACAATGTCGCACTTCTTGATAAAGTAAAGGACGGTGAGCAAAGAGCCTGGTATGCGAAAAAGGCGATTGAAAATGGCTGGTCAATCAATGTTATGGTTCATCAGATAGAATCAATGCTTTACAAACGTCAGGTACTTACAGAGAAGGCAACCAATTTTGAAACCCGTCTGCCAAGCCCGCAGAGCGAATTGGCTCAGCAAACATTGAAAGATCCTTATATTTTTGATTTTGTGCAGCTACGAGAAAATGCGATAGAACGTGATGTCGAAGAACAGCTTGTAAGAAACGTTACGCAGCTGCTGCTTGAGCTTGGAACCGGCTTTGCCTTTATCGGCAATCAATATCACATGGAGATTGGCGGTGAGGACTACTACCTTGACCTGTTGTTTTATAACTTAAAGCTTCGCTGTTATGTGGTTGTCGAACTGAAAACAGGCGATTTCAAGCCGGAATATGCCGGCAAACTGAATTTCTATCTTTCTGCCGTAGATACTGAGTTGAAGAAAGAACAGGACAATCCGTCTATCGGTATCCTGTTGTGCAAACACAAGAACAAACTGATTACCGAATATTCTCTGCGGGATATGACAAAGCCCATAGGCGTCAGCGAATATCAGATTACCAACCTTTTGCCGAACGAATTCAAGGATACCTTGCCTTCTGCAGAGGATATTGAAAAGAGAATTATGCCCTTGGAAGACGAGCAATAGAAGTCAAGAGACCCACTATCATTGTGAGATAGTGCCTCTCTTGTGCTTTTCCGTATCAGTTTGGGGTGTGGTTCAACAAGTTACCCTATTAAACCGTGCCTTTCCAGCGCCCGTTATTTTTTTGTGCTGATGTACCTGGGAATGCACTACCAGAAGTGTATCAATATTACTCTGCCTTATTGAAATATGGGGTACATGACCCTGTTGCTTGCACTCTTCTGGCCTTTGGCCTACCTTCACGTAAACTTGCACTTGAGGTTTCTGAGTATTTTGATAGTAACCAACTGTCGCCTTATGACCTGATTGAGTGGCTTCTAAATAATGAACCCACCGACCCAGAACGTCTCGGTTTTTCTGTTGAAATAGTATACAACTTTATTTTACACATTCATAAGCACAACATAAACAGCCTTGTTTTGCTTTATTTGCTGTCTATTATCGCTTTGGAGTTTACGCCCCATTTGCTCCCGGTGAACAATCAACGGAGTCATCGTTGGCCTGGAATTCGGCATCCCGGTGGTAACCGGAATAGAATGCAGCCATGTCAATCTTTAACGACGGGGAAACCGTAACTGTGGACGGACAGAGGGGCTTAATTTACAGGGGTATTGTTACTGCTAACACATAAGATTCGTTAAGTCTAGCATTTTTTTATGTTACGCTGTAGTGCTAATACCGGTTGATTATTTCCGGCCACCAGCCGAACTACCTGCCCTGGCTCGGATATTTCCAAAAAATGATGTCCTGTGATTTGTTTGTCATCCTGGACGACGTTCTGCATTCCAGGGGAGCCATCACCAATAAGAACAAAATTAAAGGTCCGGAAGGGGCCAAGTTGTTGAGTGTGCCGTTGGCCCAAAAAAAGGTTTTTATCAAAGACGTTACGATCAAAAACGAAAGCAACTGGCATCTAAGTCATTGGGGGTCCTTGCAGAGCTGCTACGCGAGAGCACCCTACTGGAAGGAGTACAAGGATCTTTTTTTACCTGTTTACGAGAACCCGGTTTCTAAACTGTCGGAATCAAATTTAAAAATCATCCAAATCATCCGGGAGCTTCTTAATATAAAGACCCCCATGGTGAAGGTATCGGAATTTCCAGATATTGAGGGGAAAAAGGGGACCAAAATCGTCAATATATGCAAATTTTTCGGGAGGGGAACATCTGCCTGTCTGGGATTGGCGCCCGCAGTTACAATGATGAAGAGGAATTTGAAAGAAATCAATTGCCCCTGGTTTACCAGGACTTTGAACACCCCGTTTATCCGCAGCAGTGGGGTGACTTCATA
>NZ_DDYV01000123.1:0-5763 GCF_002348205.1 Desulfobacter sp. UBA2225
AACGACTTAAAGCCCTTCTGGATACCTACGAACTTGGTATCATCGGCCACACAGATCCCTGCCTTCCCTGGGCATACCCGGTGTCTGTGATCAGGGATGCCTGTTTAAAGGAACTTGAGCGGTGCGCACGGATATTTTCCGGTTTAGGTGCAAGGGTAATGAACATCCACCCCTGCTATTTTTGCCCGCCTGCCATGAGAGATCAATTGGTCTCATTCCAGATAGAGGCGTTACCGCCCATTGTTGAAATGGCCGCAACCTATGGGCTTACCCTGGCATTTGAAAACTATAAAGCGCCCTTTGACCGGGTGTCGGTTTTTAAAGAAATGATCGCCCGGGTATCCGGCCTGAAGCTGCATCTGGACTTTGGACACACCAACTTCGGCAAGGATGGGCATCAGATCTTCTGCAAAGAGCTCGGGGAGCACCTTGTGCATGTTCACTTTTCCGACAACCGGTCACGAAACGACGATCACCTCCCGTTGGGCGTAGGCACCATAGACTGGCAACAGGCGGTGGATTGCTTAAAATCAATCCCATACGACAACACCATCACCCTGGAAGTTTTCTGTAATGATCCACAGATGCAGATTGCCTATCTGGACCTGAGCCGAAATATGGTACGCAGTTTGTGGGATTAATTTTCCAAATCTTTGACGGGTCGACGTCGCTGTCTTTCATGGTTTTGCGCTTATTGACTTTTATAAATGATTTATTTTATAAGTACGAACTTTGCGCACAAGCCGTATACGCCTCGGATAAGGAAAGGAATGGCAACACAGGATAATCATAAGGTTTTCACCGTAGGCACGCTGACAAGGCAGATAAAAAATCTGCTTGAGGAGCAGTATCCTTTTTTATGGATCATCGGTGAGATCTCAAATTTTTCAACGCCGGCTTCAGGCCATTCCTATTTTTCATTAAAAGACGAAGCTGCAGTAATTTCCTGCGTGATTTTTAAGGGACAGAACCGCCATTTAAAATTCACCCCTGAAAACGGGATGAAAGTCAAAGGCATGGCGCGCCTCTCCCTTTACGAGCCCCGTGGCTCCTACCAACTCATTTTTGAGCACATGGAAGCCGAAGGCACAGGTGCGCTTCAGCAAGACTTTGAACAGCTTAAAGCTAAACTGGCGGCCATGGGCTGGTTTGATACTGCCCACAAAAAGCAAATCCCTTTTTTGCCGTCAGGCATCCATGTGATTACCTCGGGCACGGGTGCTGCGGTGCGTGACATTATCCAGGTGGCCAAACAACGCTGTCCCAGCGTTCCCCTTGAAATCATTCCCGTCAAGGTACAAGGCGACACCGCAGAATTTGAGATTGCCCATGCCATTGAACTTGCAAATAGTGTCAAAACCTGTGACCTCATTATCATTGCCAGGGGCGGCGGGTCCTTGGAAGATTTGTGGGCATTTAACACCCAGACCGTGGCCAAGGCTGTTTACGAATCTGAAATCCCCGTCATTTCGGGTGTTGGGCATGAAATTGATTTCACCATTGCAGACTTTGTAGCCGATCTTCGGGCCCCTACCCCATCGGCTGCTGCCCAGATGGCCTTGCCTGACCAGGCTGCTATTGTTCATCAAATCCTTGGATTACAAAATGATTTAAACAATAAGATTGATCGTCGCATTCTTCAACTGCGTGAGTATATAAACGATTTACACACCCGACTTAAAAGTCCGGCCAGGATTGTGGATGATTTCAGGTTCCGAATCGAAGATTTGCAATCCAGGGCTTTATCTTTGGTCAAAAATCATATTAATTACCAGCGAGAAAGAACTAAATGGCTTAAAAGAGCGCTTTCAGGCACCCTGCCCTTGTCGCGCACCCAGGGATTTCAAAAGGATGTCAAGGATCTTCAGCAAAGTCTGAATTATCTTTTTTATGCTTACCTGAAACAATGCAAAGCCCAGGTAAATCAACAAAGTGGCAAACTTGAGACCTTACATCCGTCAGCGGTGTTGAACCGCGGTTACAGCATCACCCGCAGTATGTCAAATGGTCATGTTGTGATGGATGCGGATACGCTTAATACGAACGATGGAATTGAAATTATTTTATCTAAAGGACGCCTGGATGCCCGGGTGGAAAAAATATATGGCAAAGAAAACCTTTGAATCAGCATTAAAACAGCTTGAAATCATTGTCAAAGAAATGGAATCCGGTGATTTGACATTGGAAAAGGCAGTCAAAAAATATGAAGAAGGGATTGCCAATAGCCGTTTCTGCCTTGAAATTTTAGATAAAACCGAACAGAAAATTACCCAATTGACCATGGATGCTGACGGCAAGCCCGATGTATCGGATTTTAAGGAAGACCTATGAAGACCTTTGATCTTTCCGGATATTTGTCCCGGAACCGAAAACTGGTTGATGACGCACTGACAACCGTTTTTGATGAATTTGACAGACAACGCGAGCTTGTCCAGGCCATGACGCACTCTTTAATGGCCGGCGGCAAACGGGTACGCCCTGCCCTTGCGCTGGCAACTGCCGATGCATTAGGTGCAGATCCGCTTATTGCCCTGCCCGCTTCCTGTGCCATTGAAATGATCCATACCTATTCCCTGATCCATGATGATCTGCCGGGCATGGATGATGATGATCTGCGCAGAGGCGTTCCTACCTGCCATAAACAATTTTCCGAAGCCACTGCCATTCTGGCCGGAGACGGGCTTTTAACCCATGCATTTCATATCCTTGCAGCGCCTATGACCTGTTTCAAGGTTTTCCCCGATGCCGAAACCCGGTTGATTCTGGTGGAAAAAATATCTGCAGCTGCCGGTGTTAACGGCATGGTGGAAGGCCAGATGCTTGATATGCAGGCTGAAAAGAATCCGGAAAATTTGCCTTCAGACAGCTCCGGTGCCCTGACCCATTTAAAAAAAATTCACCGGCATAAAACCGGGGCCATGATAGAGGTCAGTGTCGCATCAGGGGCTATCAGTGCCGGGGCTGATCAAGATGCCTTAAACGCCCTTGGCACATATGCCCAAAATATCGGGTTGGCCTTCCAGGTCATGGACGACATCCTGAATGTGATAGGCGATCCCAAAATCATGGGTAAAGCTGCGGGTACCGATGCGCTGCACGATAAAATGACTTTTCCTGCCATCCTTGGCCTCGAAGAATCCAAAGCCTTTTCAAGGCAGCTTGTAGCCGATGCCCTGGAAGCTTTAGACAGTTACGGGGAAAAAGAATTCAAGAAGAACAGCGAGCCTTTGCGCGCCATTGCCGCTTACATTATCAACCGGAACCGATGAGAGTAATAATAAGAGGTATACGTTGAAATATCTTGACCAAATAAACTGCCCTGATGATCTAAAACGAATTCCAAGGGATAAACTCGGTGCTGTTGCCCGGGAGATCCGCGGCAGAATTATTGAGGTGGTATCAAAAAACGGCGGACATCTGGCATCAAGCTTAGGGGTCGTAGAACTGACCATTGCCCTGCATTACGTATTTGATTTACCCAAGGATACCCTGATCTGGGATGTAGGCCACCAGTCCTATGCGCACAAGCTTTTAACCGGGCGCCACCGCAGCTTTGACACCCTTCGAAAATATAAGGGAATTTCAGGATTTGTTAAAATCAAAGAAAGTCCCTATGACGCATTCACTGTAGGACACGCCTCCACGTCAATTTCTGCAGGGCTTGGCATGTGTTATGCCAAGGCGCTCAAGAAGGACAAATCCAATGTGGTCTCAATCATTGGTGACGGTTCCATGACCGCAGGGCTTGCCTATGAAGGGTTGAACCATGCAGGCGATCTCCAGCAGAAATACATCGTTATACTAAATGATAACGACATGTCCATCTCCGCCAATGTCGGCGCTTTGTCTTCCTACCTGTCCCGGACCTTTTCGCATAAGGCTCTGCAGAATATGCGTAACCAGTTTGGGCAGTTTTTAAAATCCGTGCCCAAAATCGGGGATGACATGTATGGATGGGCCAAAAGATGGGAGGAGTCTTTTAAGACCTTTGTGACACCGGGCATGCTGTTCGAAGCCTTTAATTTTGATTACTTCGGACCCATTGACGGCCATAATTTGGATCATCTCATTGATATTTTGTCAAATATTAAAGATCCTGATTCGCCGGTGCTGCTCCATGTCACCACGAAAAAGGGAAAAGGGTATGCGCCTGCTGAAAAAAATCCGGTTTATTTTCATGGCGTTGGTGCTTTTGCTATAGATACCGGAAAATGCCCGGCGTCAAAAAATGCCGCACCCTCTTACACGTCGGTGTTTGGTAAATGTATGATTGAGCTTGCAAAACAAAACCCCTGCATTGTGGCGGTGACGGCTGCCATGCCCGAAGGCACGGGATTAAAGCAATTTGCCGAACAATTTGCCGACAGGTTTATTGATGTCGGCATTGCCGAACAGCATGCGGTTACCTTTGCCGCAGGCCTTGCCGCTAAGGGCGCAAAACCCGTTGTGGCCATATATTCCACCTTTTTGCAGCGCGGCTATGACCAGATTCTTCATGATGTCTGTATTGACAGCCATCCAGTAATTTTTGCCATAGACCGTGGCGGCATTGTGGGAGAAGACGGGCCCACCCACCACGGGCTGTTTGATTTCTCCTATCTTCGGTCCATTCCCAATATGACCGTTATGGCGCCCATGGATGAAAATGAATTGGTGCGAATGATGCAAACGGCTGTGGCCCACCAGGGTCCCATTGCCCTGCGTTATCCCCGGGGGGCAGGCCAGGGTGTTGACGTTGATTACAATGCCAAAGCCGTTGATATTGGAAAAGCAAAGGTGCTTCGCACAGGCGACGATCTTTTAATTATCGGTATTGGCCGCTGCGTGAATGATGCCATGGATGCAGCAGAACTATTATCGGCCCAAGGCATTGAAAGTACCGTGGTCAATGCCCGGTTTGTAAAGCCTTTGGATGCGGACTTGATCCTTGATCTTGCAGGGAAAATCAAAAATGTAGTGACCATTGAAGAAAATGTGCTGGCAGGCGGTTTCGGGTCAGCCATTCTTGAACTGATCTGTGATAACGGACTGTCAGGTTGCCGTGTGAACCGGGTGGGCGTTAATGATGTTTTTATTGAACACGGCAGCCAAAATGAGCTTCGAAAAGATTACGGCATTGATGCCCGGGCGGTTGTGGCAGCAGGATTAAAGTTGTGCGGTGAAAAATAAAATCGTCAGAAAACGCCTGGATCAGGCCCTGGTTGACCAGGGCCTGGTGCGCTCAAGGGAACGGGCCAAAGCCATGATCATGGCCGGAAAGGTTCTGATAAACGGTATAAGAGCAGACAAACCCGGCACCCAGGTGAAGCACGATGCACGCCTTGAGGTCAACACCCCGGATCATCCTTATGTCAGCCGGGGCGGCCTTAAACTTGAAAAAGCGCTTCAAAGTTTTGCCGTATCTGTTCAGGATGCGGTTTGTCTTGATATCGGCGCCTCCACAGGCGGATTCACCGACTGCCTGCTCAAGCACGGCGCGCGCCATGTCATCGCCGTTGACGTCGGCTACGGCCAGCTGGCCTGGNNCCGTTGATGTGGGCTATGGGCAGCTTGACTGGTCCCTTCGCCGGGATGACAGGGTCGTGGTGATAGAACGGACCAATATCCGTCACCTCCCCTATGAAACCATCGGTCAACCCATGGATGCGGTGGTGGCGGACACCTCTTTTATCTCTTTGAAAACCGTTATCCCGGCAGCGGAAAAATTTATGCGAAACGGCACGAATATCCTGGCCCTTATCAAACCGCAGTTTGAGGCGGGAA
>NZ_DDYV01000228.1:0-6954 GCF_002348205.1 Desulfobacter sp. UBA2225
TGACCAGGCTTATCCTGGCGCACCGAAGAACACGAAGTTCACGAAGAGATTCGCGTCCTAAACTTCGTGTTCTTCATGAACTTTGTGGTTTTAATCATTGAATTGACATTTAAGGAAATTCGTTTTAGAAGAAATAGCAATTGCGCTAACGAATAACCTGGAGAAAATTAATGCAAATTCGTCATTGTCCGGCATCAGCCTTTTTAATTTGTTTGGTCTTTACAACCCTTATTTTTGTTTCAGGGTGCGGGCTTTCTAAGGGGGCATCTCCTTCGAATCAGGTCACGCCCCCCCAGTCGGGGATAGCGAAGCAACCCCTTGCTGTTTACCATGATTTTGAGGATGTGCTGGTTCCCGAGGGGTTGACAATTATTAAAAACCGTACGGTTGTGGTGTCAACGCCCGGATTCAGATCCGGACTTCTTACCCTTAAGGGGCGGGTGGAGCCAAACTCCCTTTATCAGTTCTTTTCCATGAGCATGGAAAAGGACAACTGGACGGTCCTTTCCAGGATTAAAGCCCTGGAAACCACCATCATGGTATTTCAAAAGGCCACCCGGTGTGCTGTGATTACAATTCGTGAAGAGCAGATTTATACCTATGTTGAAATCGGCATAGCCCCAATTTTCCGCGGCGTATCGGAAAATCCCACAAGCGATGCCTATTGATGACATTGAATGGTAAACACATTTTTTTAGGGGTGACCGGCGGTATTGCCGCGTATAAATGCGTTGAACTGCTTAGGCTTTTCAAAAAGGCCGGGGCCGATGTGGTCGTGGCGATGACCCGGGCTGCCACCCGGTTTGTGGGGCCTGCCACCTTTGAGGTGCTCTCGGAAAATCCGGTGATGCTGGATTTGTGGGAAGGGCCCGGTTCCGGCGTTGCCCACATTGAAGTGGCGTCAAGGTCAGATCTTGCGGTCATCGCGCCTGCCACAGCCAATTGCATCGGCAAGCTGGCCCACGGCATTGCCGACGATGCGTTGACCACAACCATGCTGGCCATGACCTGCCCTGTTTTGATCTGCCCGTCCATGAATACGGATATGTATCAGAACATAAGGGTGCAGAAAAACCTGGACCTGCTCGAAGAAACAGGCATTCATATCCTGGACCCGGATTCAGGCGTGCTTGCCTGTAGAACCTCCGGTGCCGGGCGTCTGCCTGAACCCTGGTTTATTTTTGACCGGGCTTGTGCGTTTTTTTACAAAAAGGACCTGAAAGCAAAGACCGTCCTGGTTTCTGCAGGCCCCACGGTTGAGCCCATTGATCCGGTACGTTTTATAAGCAACCACTCCTCGGGTAAAATGGGGTATGCCATTGCCGGGGCTGCGGAAAAAAGAGGGGCCAATGTTATCCTTGTGTCCGGCCCTGTCAGCCTTGATCCCCCTGTTGGTGTGACACGCGTATCCGTGGGGTCTTGCGATCAGATGTATGATGCCATGCTTGATCATCTGGACCAGGCCGATATCATTATTAAAGTGGCGGCCGTGGGTGATTTCAAACCGGTGTCCGTCCAGGCCCATAAAATCAAGAAAAGCGGAACTCAAGGGGCTGTCACCCTTGAATTGACCCAGAATAAGGATATTTTAAAGGCCATTGGGCTCAAAAAAAGAAAAAATCAGTACCTGGTCGGGTTTGCTGCAGAAACCCGTGACCTTGAAACCTATGCGGTGGGCAAGATGGAGAAAAAGCAACTGGATATGATTGTTGCCAATATTGTGGGTAAAAGTGGTTCCGGCTTTAAGGCAGACACCAATAAAGTCAAACTGTTCACCCGGGACGGCCAAGTCACGGATCTGCCTTTGATGACAAAGGAGAAGGTCGCCCACGCCATTTTGGACGCTGTTGTCCAGGCGGTCTCTTGAAACCATGGATATTTCTGACGGGAATGCAGCTCAGGATTCAGACTGCGGCCATGGGTTTGTCCAGGCCCTAAATGCGTTAAACCGGTTTCTAAAGTTTCAAAAAAGTTTAGGAAACCACTCCATAGTCCTGGGCAGGGACGCTTTTCATATCCTTGAAACATGGGGTACCCCATCATGGCCGCCGCCGCTTTTTTATGCCCAGGGGCCTGAGGATGCGCGCATTGTTCTCGTGGACAGTGAAGGAACCTTTTTTAAGGGGGAGCCCGGCGGCCTTTTGATAAAGATGCTTGCCGCCATGCATCTCACACCTTCAGATGTGTATATCTGCAATGCTGCGGACAACGCGTTGCTTTCCCGCCACATACTGACGCATAAGCCTTTGGCCGTGGTGGCATTCGGAGAAAAGGCCTGCCGGATGATGAAGGAGACGGATGATCCCCTGGCAGAAATCCGGGGAGATTTTTTTCAATGCCACGGGGTGCCGGTCATGGTCACCCACCACCCTTCGGTGCTTGTGAAAAACTCTGCCCTGAAACGCCAGGCCTGGGACGATCTTAAACAGGTCATGGCCTGTACAGGATTGGACCGCCATGATTCTTAATGACTATCTGAACATTCTGGAAGCTGAAAAAGGGTATTCCGCCCATACGCTTCGGGCCTATTTTACGGATATAAAAAGCTTTATCCTTTTTTATCTGGATACCTGCAACTGCAATGATGAAAACTGGCAACAGGCCTTTGAAAAAAGGGTCCAACAGGTAGACAAGATGATTGTGCGAAGATATCTTGCCGCCCAGACCGCCTTGAAAAAAAGTAAAAAAACCCTTTCAAGGCGTCTGTCCGCCTTAAAATCTTTTTTTGATTACCTGGTCAGGGCCGGGTTGATCGGGTTAAATCCTGCCGACACCATCCCCTTCCCAAAACTTGAGAAAACCCTTCCCAAGGCCATGGGGATTGATGATATTTTCAGGCTGTTGGACACCATGAAACGTGATACCTGGATGGAGCGACGTAATCTTGCCATGTTTGAAACGTTTTATTCCACGGGTATGCGAATCGGCGAGCTTCACATGCTCAATATCCAGGATATTGATTTTCATGCCGGACTGATTCGGGTTTTGGGCAAGGGAAACAAGGCACGCATCATGCCCGTGGGCAGGCGGGCTCTTGATGCCGTTCAAACCTACCGGGCTGATTTTAAGGAAAATTTCCCAGCGGTATTCTTAAACAAAGACTTTCGAAGGCTTGGCAGACGGTCCATACGGCGCATTCTTGATAAGGTGGTCATGGAATGCGGCTTGGGTCTGAAAATATCTCCCCACACCCTGCGGCATACTTTTGCCACTCATATGCTGGATTCAGGCGCAGATCTTCGGGGTATTCAGGAAATCCTAGGCCATGTCAGCCTGTCCACCACCCAAGTGTATACCCATGTGAGCATGGATCACTTGATGGCCGTGTACGACAAAGCCCATCCTCGAAGATAAATATTTTACAACATTCAATCAAAAAAACCGGACTGTCGGCATATTTTATGGCGAACAGAATCAGGAGAGACGCATATATGGATAATCAACAATTTCACGGTACCACAATTCTTGCTATTAAAACCGGAGACATGGTCGTGGTAGCCGGTGACGGACAGGTTACTTTAGGCAATGTTGTAACAAAACATAAAGCCCGGAAGGTCAGACGGATTTACCATGACCGGATTATTACAGGATTTGCAGGGGCCACGGCCGATGCACTGACCCTGGCCGAAAAGCTTGAGGAGAAACTGGATCAGTACAGCGGCAGCCTGACCCGGGCCTGTGTGGAACTTGCCCGGGAGTGGCGTACGGACAAATATCTTCGCCGCCTTGAGGCCATGATGATTGCAGCCGATAAAGAAAACCTGTATCTTCTTTCCGGTAACGGGGATGTGATTGAACCGGATGAAGGCATCATCAGCATCGGGTCGGGCAGCACCGCGGCCCAGGCTGCAGCCGTGGCCCTGATTGAAAATACGGATCTTTCACCGGTGCAGATTGTGGAAAAATCCATGAAAATTGCCGCAGATATCTGTATATATACCAATCACCATGTTACCATTGAAACCATAGAGTGAAATCATATAACAGCCATGGGCTGACCTGACATATCAACTGCCAGGCATAGCCCACAACAAAGATTGAAAGATCTGAGTAGGTTACGCAGACTTTCTTATAAAGTTAATAAAGAGAAAGTTAATAAAAATTGCCCGTTTAACCATTGGAAAGCATTGAATGAAGGATTTAAAACCCCACCAGATTGTAACAGAATTGGATAAGTACATTATCGGTCAGAATGCCGCCAAAAAATCAGTGGCTGTGGCCTTAAGAAACCGATGGCGCAGAAGGCAAGTCGAACCGGATCTCCAGGATGAGATTGCACCTAAAAATATCATCCTCATCGGCCCCACAGGAGTCGGCAAAACCGAAATTGCCCGACGCCTTGCCAATTTGACGGATTCCCCATTTTACAAAGTGGAAGCATCCAAATTCACCGAGGTGGGGTATGTGGGCCGGGACGTGGAATCCATGATCCGGGATTTGGTTGAACTTACGGTAAACACGCTCAAATGCCGTCAGCAGGAAGCGGTTCAGGAAAAGGCGGAAAAAATCGCCCGGGAGCGGGTGCTTGATATTCTGTTGCCTTCCCCAAAAAGCAGTCCCAGCTTCGGGTTGGATACCGGGGATGATAATTCACAAAAGCCTGAAGATAATTCCCCTGCCCATACCCGCGAAAAGCTTGGTAAAATGCTTGATGACGGCAAGCTTGACGACCGTAAAATAGATATTGATGTCCCGGAAAAAAATTTCCCCATGGTGGAAATCTTTTCAAATGCCGGCATGGAGGAGATGGGTATCAATATGAAGGATCTGCTTGGTAATTTGATGCCCAAAAACACCAAGCGCCGCAATGTAAAAGTCAAAGACGCCCTTGCCCTGATTGCCCAGGAGGAGGCGGCCCATCTGGTGGATATGGACGAGGTCAAAAACGATGCCATTACCATGGTGGAACAGTCCGGCATCATTTTTATCGACGAGATCGACAAGATTGCGGGCAAAGAAAAGAGTCACGGACCCGAAGTCTCCAAGGAAGGGGTGCAAAGAGATCTTTTGCCCATTGTGGAAGGCAGTTCCGTGCCCACCAAATACGGTACCGTGAAAACAGATCATATTCTGTTTATTGCATCGGGTGCCTTTCATGTATCCAAACCCTCGGACCTTATTCCGGAGTTGCAGGGAAGGTTTCCCATCCGGGTGGAGCTCTCCTCTTTAGGCGCATCGGAATTTACCCGTATTCTGACCGAGCCTAAAAATGCCCTGGTGCTGCAGTACATAGCCCTGCTGCGCACCGAAGGGGTGGAATTAAGTTTTACCCAGGGGGCTGTGGATAAAATTGCCCGGATTGCCGTTGAGGTGAATGCATCCATGGAAAACATCGGGGCCAGGCGGCTTCATACACTTATGGAACGGCTGCTTGAAGAGATTTTATTTGATGCCCCGGATGTGGAGTACACCAGTATTACCATTGATTCTGATTTTGTTGAACGACAGTTGTCAACTCTTGCCAGAAACCAGGATTTAAGCAGGTATATCTTATGAAAAATACTGTTGCAGACATATTGATAGAGGCCTTACCCTATATCCAAAAATTTTCCGGAAAAACCGTGGTGATCAAGTATGGCGGACATGCCATGGTGGATGAGGAACTGAAAACCAAATTTTCCAAGGACATTATCCTGCTTAAAACCATCGGAATCAATCCTGTGGTGGTCCATGGCGGCGGTCCCCAGATCAATAAAGTGCTCAAAGCCATGGGGATCACATCTACCTTTATCAAGGGGATGCGGTATACGGACGATGCCACTATGGATGTGGTGGAAATGGTTTTAGGCGGCAAGGTGAACAAGGATGTCGTCTCCCGGATCAACCTGGAAGGCGGACGGGCCGTAGGTCTTACGGGCAAGGATGCAGGATTGATCCTGGCCGAAAAAATGACCATTTATCACCAGGAAGATGAAACCAAGCCACCGGAGATCATTGATCCAGGCATGGTGGGGGATGTGTCCCGGGTAAATCCGGAGATCATTCACACGTTGAGCGACCAGGGCTTTATCCCCATTATTGCGCCGGTGGGCGTGGGCACCAAAGGCGAAACATACAATATTAATGCAGATGTGGTGGCGGCAAGAATCGCTTCCGCACTTCGTGCCGAGCGCCTTATTCTTGTCACGGACGTAGACGGGGTGCTGGACAGTGACAAGACGCTTATCTCTTCGTTAAATGAGCAGCAGGCACGCCAGATGATTCGGGACAGCCGGATTTCAGGAGGCATGATTCCAAAGGTGGAATGCGGGCTTTCCGCCTTGAATGACGGCGTGAAAAAAGCCCATATCATTAACGGGAAAATTGCCCATGCGGTTTTGCTGGAGCTGTTTACGGATTCAGGGATAGGCACCCAGCTGTTTGCCAAAAAGTTTAATAATTAAGGAAATAAAATAATGAGCATTCAACTTACCCAAGATCATGTGTTTAAGACCTATTTGCGTGAGGGGCGGCCCTTTGTCAAAGGTCGGGGCAGCAAACTTTATGACGATCAGGGAAATGTATATACCGATTTTTTGGCCGGCATTGCCGTATGTAATATGGGGCATTGCCATCCCGATCTCACCGCAGCCATTTGTGCCCAGGCCGGCGCTCTGCTGCATGTGTCCAATTTGTTCTACACAAGACCTCAAGCCGAACTTGCAAAGGTTTTAACTGAAAAATCCTTTGCTGACCGCGTGTTTTTTGCCAATTCAGGGGCCGAAGCCAACGAGGCTGCCATCAAACTTGCCCGGCGGTTTTTTCAGGCAAAGGGGGAGACCGACAGGTTCAAGATCGTGACCATGCAGCAAAGCTTTCACGGACGGACCATGGCCACGCTGTCCGCCACGGGTCAGGATAAAATCAAAAAGGGATTTTATCCTCTGCTGGATGGGTTTGCCCATGTGCCATTCAATGATATTGACGCGCTTAAAGCTGTTGTAGATGATACGGTGTGTGCGGTGATGATGGAGC
>NZ_DDYV01000274.1:0-5425 GCF_002348205.1 Desulfobacter sp. UBA2225
GGCTGGACACGTTAGCGACCTCGGTTGCTTAGAAGCCCCTTCTGAATCTTTGATTCAGGAGGGGAGCAGTCGCGCTCCACATTCAAATAAATCTCAGATAACGGCAATTCACAATTAGCCGATACGATTGTTAGAGTCTGATCTAATCCCTCGTATGAGTTATAACCCCATATATCACTTTGGCGTGTATACTTTTCAACCCAATATTCATGTTGAGAGACTAAGATATACTCTTGAAGTGTCGGGATTTTTCTGTAATGAAAAAACTTTTTCGTCCTGTCAAAGAGCTCTGTTGAATCTGAAAGAATTTCCATTATGACAACCGGGTTTGTCAGGGTGTCAAACTCATTATCTTCAAACTCTGCATCACCACAAGTAATAACAATGTCCGGGTACACATAGCCGTTTTCAATTTTTACACGCATGTCATTGGAGAACGCTTCGCAACGGAAATTATCTGCTTTGAATTTAATCCCTAATTCCCTAGCAAGATTCATATTGATACGGTTGTGGTGCCTGCTTGCCCCAACCATAGCGAAGATTTCACCAGCATAAAATTCATGTCTGATATCCAGCGAAGCTCTTTCAAGGGCAAGATACTCCCCCGGTGTCATTATGTTTTTTTCCTGCGGTTCTGTGCTCATGTTTCCTTCTCCTTACAGGGATGCTCTTATCCCTGTTGTTCGTGGGCAGTTAGTTTCTTATTTCTGTTTTTCGTACTTTGGAAACTTCGCAGCGGTGCATAGTGGAGATTATTGCCACCCGACAGAAGAATATGGCTACGCTAAATGTCAACAGAACATAGAATATTTCTTCTCAGTCTTGTGATTATATTATCAACGTTTAAATTTATCCAGTCATAAAACTTGATCATCGAGTGGAAATTGGACACTCTGGGCCTGTTCGTGGGAATTGGAATAATTACACCAAATGATCAACGACATTATCCGGATCTGGCCGGATATTAAAAGCATCTTTTCCGTGGCCCATTCAAAAGCAGAATATGACCGGCAGGTATCTTTTCTTGACAGCCTTTTGGATCAGGACGAAGGGCACCCGCTGGCGTCTCTGGTCGAGACCGTCGGCAGTCTTGTTGAAACGTATGAAACCGCCCACTTGTCGGAACATGAAGGCGCGCCTGCTGACATCCTGAATTGTTTAATGCAGGAACACGGTATCAGGCAGTGAGATCTGCTTGATGTTTACTCGATGATCCAGTTTTTGAGATTAAACAATGTCACCGTATTGGAAATACGGCTTGACCAATTATCATCAAATAGTACATACTAAAAACATCAAATTACAACCTTTAAGTATGCAGGCGGTGATAAAATGACATTAAGTATAACAGAGGATATCCGTTCAATTACTGATTTAAAGAGGAATACAAACTCTTTACTTGAACAAATAAATAAAACCAAACGTCCAGTTATTTTAACAGTTAATGGGAAAGCGGAAGCTGTGCTTCTTGGAGTAAATGAATATGAGAAAATTGCAAATGCATTTAGCCTGCTCAAGCTTCTCATACCGGCAGAAGAAGATATAACAAACAAGCGATATAAAGAAGCGAGGAATTTTTTCAAGGAATTTAAATGTGATAAAGAAATATCAGGTTAGATTGACCCGGGAAGCGCAAAACGATTTGGAAAAAATATATTATTATATTGCAGACGACAGCATCAATAATGCAAAACACTTCATCCTTCAACTGGAAGAAAAGGTATATTCTCTTGAGACTTTTCCCGATCGTAACCCCTTTATACCGGAAAATGACTTCTTTGGGACCAACTACCGCCATCTGATATATAAAAATTATCGGGTGGTTTATAGAATTGCTGAAAAGTCGGTTTATATTCTGCGAATATTCCATGGTGCAAAGTTACTGAGCTTATGACGATAACAGTAATTGAGCATTGAAGTGTGTGCAGGGGAGACGCAAAATCATGAAATTTCCATATGGCATATCTGATTTTAAAACTGTTATTGATGAAGGCTATTTTTATTGTGACAGGACCGATAAGATACCTTTGCTTGAAAATACAAAATCCCAGCTGTTTATCCGGCCCAGGCGGTTCGGCAAAAGCCTGGTTCTTTCAATGTTGGAAAACTATTATGATGTGGCAAAAAAGGATGAATTCGATTCGATTTTCGGGAAGTTGAAAATCGGGAAAAACCCCACTGCCCTGCACAATTCATATTTTATTTTGAAATTTGATTTTTCATGTGTTGATTCCACCGGCAGTGCAAAGGAAGTGAAGGAAGCTCTTTTTGATCATATTAACGACTGCATTAAAGGATTTTTGCTATATTACGGGGAGTATGATCTTCCCGGGATTGAAATAAATCCCCAAAATGCCATAAGTTCTGTTAAATCCCTGGTAAGCTCAGTTCGCATGACCCCATATCCGGTATACCTTCTCATTGATGAATATGATAATTTTGCCAATACCATCATGATGGGCATACACAGCGAAGAAGACAGATATAAGGCCATTGTGCATGATGAAGGCCCTTTAAAGACTTTTTTCAAGGCGGTAAAATCCGCCACGTCCGGTTCCATGATTGATCGTGTGTTTATCACCGGGGTTTCCCCGGTTGTGATGAGCGATATCACAAGCGGATATAATATTGCCGAAAATATTTACTTTGAACCTGAATTTAATGATCTGTGCGGCTTCAGGCAGCAAGAAATTGAAGTGGTGCTCAAAAAAATTGTTGGTCAATGTGGATTTGAAAAGGAAAAAATTCAGGAAGCCGTTAATTTGACGAAAGTCTATTATAATGGATATAATTTTTCCCATGCCATTGATGAATATGTGTATAACCCAACCCTGTGTTTATATTTTTTGAAACAGTTTGAAAAAACCTGCACCTATCCAAGGAAAATGCTGGATTCAAATCTTGCAGTGGATGAATCAAAACTTGAATATATGGCCCGGATGCCCACGGGAAGAGATCTTTTGATGAACCTGGTCCAGAAAAATCATGAGCTTATAGTCTCTGATATTGAAGACCGTTTCGGCATTAAAGAGATGCTGTCTGATCAATCCAAGGACAATATGTTTCTGGCCTCTTTTCTTTATTATTTCGGCGTGTTGACCCTGGCCGGTGATACACCGGACTTAAAGGTGCGGTTAAAAGTTCCCAATCTTGTCATTAAAAGCCTGTATGTGGATCGAATTCAAAAAATGCTGCTGCCCGATCCCGGAGACAGGGATGAGGGTGCGAATGCGGCCGAACAGGTGTATCAAAAAGGAGATATGGTGCCGTTGTGCGCTTTTATGGAAAACAAATATTTTAAGGTGTTTCATAACAGGGACTATCGGTGGGCCAATGAATTGACCATAAAGACCGCTTTTTTAACTCTGCTCTACAATGATATCCTCTATATCATGGATTCTGAAACTGAAATTAACCGCAGATATGCCGATCTTACCATGATCATCCGGCCGGATAAGCGGCATGGTAGAATATTTGATGTATTGATTGAGTTCAAGTTTGTAAGACTCAAAGATGCCGGAATCTCCCCTGAAAAGGCACGGGACTTGTCCGGGGATGAATTAGCAAAGCTTCCTGAAATTGTAAGCCGGATACAGGAGGGTGAAAAACAGGTGTATACATACGGGAAAGAGCTTGAACAAAGGTATGGGAATCTAAAACTTCAGAAATTTGTGGTGGTGGCCCTGGGGTTTGAACGGGTTTGTTTTAAAAAGATCGAAAAAAAGGAGATGCAAACTATAAATAATGAGGTAGATTAGCATTAGCCCAACAAACCCAGCTTTATCAAGCAGGCAGACAAGTAAAGTAGGTGCCAATGGATATTTATTATGCAATCTTTTCACCTGATGACGACGGATGGTCTGTCCGATTCCCAGATGCCCCATCCGTGAACACCTGCGGGGAGACTGTTGAGGAATCTCTTGCAATGGCTGTAGATGCATTAAGCGCGATAATGGTTCTAGGCCGCAAAGGCCGGGAATATGAAGCCCCCAGGCCTTATGTTGAAATCAAAAAAGAAGCAAAGCAGGGGGAGCTTATTTTCCCTGTGTTGCCATCTGAAAAAGCAATGGACGAATACCGCCCTAAAAAAAGAATTAACGTCATGGTACCCGTGGATTTGCTGGAGCGAGTGAACGAATATGTTAAAACCCAGGAAGGGCTTGATAGATCCAGCTTTATCTGTGGAGCGGTTGAGCGGGTTTTAGGGTAAACCTAAATACAAAAAAACGCCTGCTTCACTCAAAGAGTCAAGCAGGCGTTTTTCGTTTTTACGCAGGTTAAATATCAGTGATGTGAATCACCTTTATCATTTATCGTGTCATAGGCTGCCTTAAGAAGGCAATAGGTCATACCTGCCCCTAAAATGGAGATAGCATACCAGAACCCACCGAAAAAAATTGCATGGCCGATGTCCCAGACCCATTCAAAACAAAAGGGAAACATTAAAACCTCCTTTATCAGTTTTGAGCTGCCGCGTCGGCAGGTTCGTTAAGTTCCAGTTCCTGGGGGAATACCGGCAGATAGCGATATGCAACGGCAATCAGGATAATTCCGTAAGCAACAGGTAAAATGGTGGTCGCCACTTCCTGCCAGCTTGGGATATACAATGCCCAGGAGTCAAAAGACATCACGGGCACGGCCATGATCTGAAGTACCATAACCCACCGGTTCAGACAAACACCAATAACGCCAAGAATAATGGCAATGGTGCGGGTGGTGGGATTTTCCCGGGTGCTTTTATTAATCAGAAGCAGCCCCGGCACAACACCGCATAGGATCACTTCGGTAATCAAAATCCAGTATCCATAGAACGCGTTGTTGCTGTAAAAATGTCCCAGTTCGAATCCCATGGACGGCACGGTGACGAATGCCCAGTAAACGGTATCAATAATCTTGGCGATAATATAGGTGGTAATCATCCACCCGGAAATTTTTGCCAGCAGATTGACGGTTTTATCTCCGACCAATTTTTTACCCGTAATTATTTCCGTAATCTTGGTCACCATCAAGGTAAAACAGGGACCAAACGCTGCGGCAGACCAGGTAAACAGGAAAAAGGTCCAGGGCCAGATCATAAAGCCGGTGCGATAGGCAAAAGGACGGGCATATAAAACACCATACATGCCGCCTAATGACCCCTGATGAAAGAAGGAAAGAAATGTTCCTACTCCGGCAAATACAATCATGATGCTATGCAGATTGTGTCCGAAGAGATGTAATTCTGGAATTCGGTCCAACTTGCGGTTTTCAAAAATCAAGGGAATGTATTCTATGGTTAACACGATCAAGTACGTGGTAATGCAGAACATCACTTCAGTGAGCATGGAATGAACGTTTGCATGCCAAAAACCGAACCAACCTCTGATGGGTTGCCCGATGTCCACGCCAAGCATGAGGATTGCTCCACTGTAGCAAATGAATCCAA
>NZ_DDYV01000127.1:0-8033 GCF_002348205.1 Desulfobacter sp. UBA2225
GCAGCCAGGGTAAATGCATCAGCATTGAACGGTTCGGCGCATCAGCCCCGGGCGGCACGGTACTTAAAGAGTTTGGTTTTTCCGTGGACAACATTGTAAAAACCGCCCTGGAAATGTAAATTAAAAGCGAATCAGGGGGGATTAATAGACAGATGCAGTTTTCAATTAAAACCGGGGCCAGGACCCAGATGATGGACATTACCGCCCAGGTCCGGGACATTGTCCGGCAATCCGGCATACGCAACGGACTTGTGCATGTCTTTTCCATGCACACCACAGGTGCTGTGACTATTAATGAAAATGCGGATCCGGCAGTGCCTGTGGATATTTTATCCTGCATCAACAAAGTGATTCCTTTTGATGACAACTATAAACATATGGAAGGCAATTCAGCGGCCCACATAAAGGTAACCCTGTTCGGACCGTCTGAAACCGTTGCCCTTGAAAATGGAAATCTGGTCCTGGGTACCTGGCAAAGTCTTTTTTTTTGCGAATTTGACGGGCCCAGAACCAGAAAAATCAACGTGACAATTGTTGGCGCATAACATCTTCAATCATACCGGCTCGGTCAACTTTATCCGGTATTAAATTGAGCAGTTAAGTCTTCGGAATGGGAATTTGATTAATGTATAATCCTCTCCCGCCAGAATATAGAAGGGGCACAAGATGTTGTGCCCGGCACCGCTCCCTGAAAAGCGAGCTTTTACAAAAGGCTCGCCGTAAGATTTCTAAAATATTTAAAATACTTCCTTAAAACACAAAACCGATTAATATTGTGCAGCTATTTGAAAAGATTCCTGTCTTAGGACGGATTCATGGGGAGAAAAAGGCTGCTTAGTGGCGAAGGTATTGTAAGAGCCTGTTTAAAAATTGATGAATCGGCTGCAATCTCATGAGAATGGCCCCAATTCCCCCAAATTTTATGCCAATAGTCCGGCTATTAACAGAAAATTTGTGAAAATTGATTCTCATTTTCATGAGATTTCGCTTCGATACCCTAATTTTTAAACAGGCTCTAAATCAGGCTATTGTTTGATTTGAATACTTTTGCGACTGATTTTTTTTTCAATTTCAACCACAACGAAGATCATCAGACTGCTTAACAAGACAAGCCCCCATTGCCTCTGCCCCATTGGAGCGCTCTGAAAAATGGTGTTAAAAACCGGCAGATAGGTATAGAGCATCTGCATTAAAGTCATGATACCCACACCGGCCCAGAGCAGTGGATTACTGAACAGTCCCAGCGTCCAGACCGGATGGGTCATGGAACGGCAGTTGAAAAGGTAAAACATCTCTCCAAATACAAACATATTAACGGTCACGGTACGGGCCAGATCTTCATTACCATCAGTCAGGGCAAGTTCAAGTTCAAAAAAGCCAAAGCTGCCTATCACAAACAGTAAACTGACCATGACAATTCGTCTAATTAAAGGTGCTGTTAATATCGGCATAGACGGATCTCTCGGCGGGCGTACCATAATGCCGCTCTCCTTAGGTTCAAAAGCCAGCATCAGCCCCAATAATAGGGCTGTGGTCATATTAATCCATAGGATCTGCAATGGCAGTATAGGCAGCTTAGTTCCAAGCATAATGGCAGCAAGAATAACCAAACCTTCACCGCCGTTAGTTGGTAGGGTCCAGGTAATAAATTTAATCAGATTGTCAAACACCCCGCGGCCTTCTTCCACAGCGGCGTTAATGGTAGCAAAATTATCGTCAGTGAGTATCATATCAGCCGATTCTTTGGCCACTTCGGTACCTGCAATACCCATAGCCACACCGATATCAGCCTTGCGTAAGGCCGGGGCATCATTGACCCCATCGCCGGTCATGGCCACCACATAATTTTTCTTCTGCAAGGCCTCTACCAGCCGCAGCTTTTGTTCCGGTGACACACGGGCAAACACTGTTGTATCATCCGCAGTCTCTGTCAATTGTTCATCATCCAGTTGGCCAATATCAAGGCCAGTCAACACCTCTCGGGTATGATATGAACAGGTGTCACCGCAAAGTCCGATTTGACGTGCGATGGCACCGGCAGTGACGGCGTGATCACCGGTGATCATTTTTACACGGATTCCAGCCGTTTGGCAGGCAGCGACCGCTTCGATAGCTTCTGGTCGGGGTGGATCAATCATCCCTTGTAGGCCAATGAAAAGAAGACCCTCTTCCACGTCGGCATGGGTGATGCGGGTGGTGTCAGGAGGCATCTCTTTTTGGGCAAAAGCCAGTACTCTCAGGCCTTTGTCAGCCATTAATTCCACCCAGTCCGTTACAGCTCCTTGCGTTGGAACATCAGGTTCGCCGTCCGGTCCCATCATTGTGACACAATCAAAACAGATGCTTTCAATTGATCCTTTGACAAAAAGCAATCGGGGCTTTCCTTCACCCTGATCGTGAAGGGTCGCCATATACTGACGGGCAGACTCAAACGGAATCGTATCCAGCCGTGGCATTTCCTGTTCCAGAACACTGGGGTCATACCCTGCTTTCATGGCGGATACGATCAAGGCGCCCTCCGTGGGATCGCCTTCCACCCGCCATCTTTCACCGTCCCTCTTAAGTGCAGAGTCATTGCACAGCAGACCAGCTTTCAAAAGGGCGTGAAGCGACATGTTGGCTGTGGTATCAAATGAGTTTTCCCCAGGTGTAATTTCCCCCTCAGGATGGTAACCGACGCCGGATATCGCATAGCGATGTCCGGCGGCCACGATATCTTGAACCGTCATCTGGTTCTGGGTCAGGGTTCCTGTTTTATCCGAACAGATTATCATTGTAGAGCCTAATGTTTCTACTGCGGGAAGTTTTCGGATGATGGCGTTACGTTTTGCCATCCGGGACACACCTATGGCCAGCGTAATGGTTATGGCTGCGGGCAGACCCTCAGGAATGGCACCGACTGCCAACGCCACTGAAGCCATGAATATATCAACTAAATGCTGACCACGCACCAAACCGATCACAAAGGTGAAGGCGGCCATAGCCAGAATGGCATAAAGCAGAATACCGGAAAAGTCATGGATTTTTCGGGTCAGTGGGGTCTCGAGAACATCAGTTGCTGCAATAAGCTTGTTGATTCGACCAATCTCTGTGCTGTCACCGGTAGCAACAACAATACCACGGCCGGTGCCGAAAGTTACCAAAGTCGAGGAATAAGCCATGTTTCGTCGATCACCGATGGCCATGTCTGAATTTAGCACGGCCTTTTCTTTTTGAACAGGTACGCTTTCTCCAGTCAGGGCGCTTTCATCTATCTGCAGTTCCCTGGTTTGGATCAATCGAAGATCGGCCGGTACTTTATCGCCGGATTGCAGTAGGACTAAATCGCCGGGAACGATTTGCACAGCCTGGATTCGTTTTTTCTCTCCATTTCTTATGATTGTAGCTTCACTGGTCATGGCGCGGGACAGTGCCTCGATAGCCTTCATTGCTTTATCCTCTTGGATAAAACCGATAATGGCATTGACAATGACTACGGCAAAGATAACCCCGGCATCGACATATTCTGCCAGAAACAGAGTAATTAAGGACGCCGCCAGAAGTATAATGACAAGGGGCTGTTTTAATTGTAACAAAAACCGGATAACCACCCCCTGTCCTTTAGCGCGTGTAAGTTCATTGAGCCCAAACTGTGCCGCGCGGTCCTTAGCCAACTGATCACTGAGCCCTTTTGATTCGTGAGATTCAAGTTCGGAAACAACATCCGTTAATGACAGACTATGCCATAATTTTTCATGAATTTTCTGCATATTTAGCTCCTGTCTTTTTTATCTTGCCGCGTTTTGTTCGCATCGTGATATTATAGTTCAGGTCACATGACCTGATACTGTTTTTGAGCTATAAGATTTTGTTTTTATATGGTTTTAATGTTCGTTTTTGGTATCGAGTCATTTGGCCTGAACTATAGTTCCAATACATTTTTTTGTTGGCTTTTTTCCATAAGCACATAGACAAATATAATTTTATATTAAGAAAATAAAGTCATTCTGCCTACCTAAAAATCCCAAAGTCTTGATTCTTAAGGTTTTTCCACTCGGAATCAAGTGGGCTCATCTTCATCCAGCCAGGCATATGGAATTTCAGGTACACCGGTAACGCCGGATTCATCAAAAGAATACAGATCAATGATCTCTGCATCATCTTCATGTTTCAATATTTCGATCTCCTTTTGGGCTTCTTACGATTTGCTTTATGAGATGAAATCAGTTCCATACCATGTTGTCTGCAGAGACGCTCATCTAATATATCGCTGTCATAGGCCTTGTCACCTATCATGTGCTCTGGAAGCTTTTTCAGGAAGCGTTTATCAACTGTAGATTCAACCAGTTTCTCTTCGTGGGGTGAAGCGCTTTGTATGTCAATGGCGAAAGGAAAAGCAGAAGCGTCTGCGATTGCCAGGATCTTGGTCTCTTTATCTCGTTTTATAGGGCCGACAAAATCCCCCCTTTTTGTGGGTGTAAAACTTCCATCAATGAATCTCTTCTCGGACGTCCTGTCTTTTGTTTGAGGATGGAATTAAATGCTTGTATCCATTTACAGGGTGAATGGATACAAATGATTGGTTTAAGTCTCCTCTATTTTTATCGGATCGCATAGCAGCATGGGATTTACCGCGGTCTGTCCACATTTTTGACATTGCCATCTATCATTGTGTTCTTTCTTATGGCATGTTTTGGGAGGTTTGGAGCCTTTTACGCCGCACCAGTCAGCTTTTTTCCCCATGCCCTGGACTTTGCAGATATTATTTGAATCCAATGAAACAGCACCGCAATTGGCACAGATAAATGCTTTGGTATCTTCGGGGACAGGTATGTGTTTATTATTAGCCATGATTAAAAACTCCTTGTTTGATATGATTTGAATCATTCTTTGAGAAAGTAGTATAGCTATGACCCAAATGCAACTTCTTTTTTTAGCACGCATTCATTGAGACTCTATTTGTAGTTACCGATTGAGAATCACTTCTTGGTCTCATAATTTAAGGTTCAAATTGATCATGTTCCTGGCGTTGATAATGAATCAGGCCCACCAGAGAGGCAAACACGGAACCTGTGATAATGCCTGAAAGAACCAGGGTGATCACCGGGGTGTCCGGCCCGGTTCTGACCATGGTATACGCCATGGCCGGAAGGGTTCTGGGAAGCCGGATATCCCAGAGAATTTAACTGCTTTTGTTTTGTATGCCCTTCTGGGCATAAGTTATGAGCGCCTCTATTATAAATGGCGGCTGTGGTATTCTGGGGACGGTATTCTGGGGACAGTTTACTCAATTCAAACAAGAAACATGCTACGGTCAAACCGGAGATGTTGAGGAATTAGAGGCCCCACAATGTGTCTATTTATGTGGGGTGCAACCCTTACCAGTAAAGGCGTTGACTACTTTTGTTATTGGTGATCTGAAATATCAAATTGGGCAGATTAAACCGAGGGATTTAAGGTAAAGACTACCTTCAGGAAAAGGTCTGTTTTTTAGGCTTATGAGACCCCCAGACTATCCCTGTACTTCCACACCTTTCAAATCATCAAACCGGCGAGCAATATTACATGTATCGCCCATTTTTCAATTCCTACCGATTCGAATTTTCCTGAGGAGTTGACTAATGGTATGATTAAACTCTTTTCAGGAAATCATCCGACCACCACATATTGTGCCTGCATTGAAACGCCAAGAATCAATTTACTGGAAATTAAACATCCCCTGTCGAAAATTGCAGCAATCAATTTTATACCCTGTTAAATTCCTTTTTATTCTGGGCTAAAGAACCGTTGGCTATAATTATTGGCTGTGTCGTGTATTTTATCTACAGAAAACAGAAGATTAAGGCTCGCTGATCAGCTCGCATAGAATTATGATGCGTCCCTTGACAGCATGCCCACAGACTGCTATTTTACGTTAAACTTTAATTTAAAATAAAAAACCGGCTAATTCAAAAATTAATGTATAATCCTCCCCGACAGAATAGAGAAGAGGCACAAGATGTTGTGCCCGGCACCGCTGCCTGAAAAGCGAGCTTTTATAAAAGGCTCGGCGTAAGATCCCTAAAAATTCTGCTCTAATATTTTCAGCAAGTCCAATGGTATCTTTGATCTTTTCTGCCCTGCAATCTGTTTAGCACCGATCTTGAACTTGACTGGAAAAATAACATTGACTATTATCGTACGAGATTCCAGATTGAATTTAACTTTCGTGATGCAAAACAACACTGGGGCTTGAGGATTTCATGGTTGTAAAAGAACAATCACTCCTCAATGCTGCCAATTTATCCCTGTGGATGGTCAATGTTTCCCAGGCAATGCTGGTGATATCCGACGAAGAAAGTGTTCTTGACCTGAAAGCCCATCATCACGGGCTTCGTTATGCACAGGACGTATTTAAAATACTTCCTGAAAACACAAAACCGATTAATATTGTGCAGCTATGTGAGAAGATTCCCGTGATAGGACGGATTCATGGGAAGAAAAAGGCTGCTTAGTGGCGAAGGTATTGATTGAATATACTTATTATTTAATCCGGACTTTTCAAAGGACAAAAAAATGGAAAAGAATTGGATCGAAAAAAATATATCTGATCTTAAAGTTACCCCGAACCTGATCGACTATGAAAAAGAGAAAAAATCTTTTGAATGGGAAAAAATAGGCGAACAATTTGAAGGACTGCCCTGCGGAGGGCTCAATATCGCCCATGAAGCGATAGACCACCATGCCAACTCAAAACTGGCAAATAAAACCGCTTTGGTCTGGCTTGGCCAAAACAGCCAAAAGCAAGAGTTCAGCTTTGCTAAAATGAAAAAAGAGACGGCTAAATTCGCCAATGTCGTAAGATCTCTGGGACTTGCAAAGGGCGAAAGAATATTTACCCTCTCGCCAAGAGTACCCGAGCTCTACATTGCAGCAATAGGAATCTTAAAAAACCGAAATGTGATCTGCCCTCTTTTTTCACAATTCGGACCCGAGCCTATTTTACAGCGGATGCTCCGCGGTGATGCAAAAGCACTTCTGACCACAAAGAAACTCTTTGAAAAAAAGATACTTCCTATTATGGACCAGCTTCCCGATCTTCAATATATATTAGTAATAGATGAGCAATATGACCAAAGTGAAAAAATTCTTTCACTGCCTCGCCTTTTAAAAGAGGCTTCCGATGAGTTTGAGATCGAGCCCACCGATCCCGAGGATATGTCTATACTTCATTTTACCAGCGGAACCACAGGAATGCCAAAAGGAGTCGTTCATGTTCACAAGGCGCTTTATACGCACTGGATGAGTGGAAAATATGTATTGGACCTGCATTTAGATGATGTTTTCTGGTGCACGGCCGATCCTGGCTGGGTGACCGGAACTTCATACGGCATCATTGCCCCGTGGCTGCATGGGGTAACGAATATTGTAGATGAAGCAGAGTTCAATGCCCAAAGATGGTATAGCATTTTACAAGATGAAAAAGTTACCGTATGGTACACGGCTCCGACTGCGATCAGGCGTCTGATGAGGATCGAATCCGAACCGACACTTGAATGCGATCTTTCAAAGCTGCGCCTGATTCAAAGCGTAGGCGAACCGTTAAATCCAGAAGCCGTACTGTGGGGCCTGGAAAAACTTAAAATGCCGATTCATGATAACTGGTGGCAGACCGAAACAGGCGGTATCATGATCTCAAACCTGATATCACAAACAGTTAAACCAGGATCAATGGGCAGGCCTCTTCCGGGCATTGAAGCGTCGATAATAAAAGTAGAAGATGACGGTAGTGTAACGGAAATAATTGAACCCGGAGCCGAGGGAGACCTGGCCTTAAAACCGGGATGGCCCTCAATGTTCAGGGCATACCTTCATAATGAGGAAAAATATAACAAATGCTTTAAAGGCGGCCGGTATATCTCAGGTGACCTGGCCTATAAAGATGAGGATGGCTACTTCTGGTTTGTCGGGCGTGCCGATGATATCATAAAAACGTCAGGGCATATGGTAGGACCTTTTGAAGTAGAAAGTGCATTGATGGAACACCCCGCAGTCAATGCCGTTGACTTAAGAAA